>JBCAWW010000263.1:0-7228 GCA_038534415.1 Bacteroidota bacterium
GGCTCAAGGCGCCCCAGCCTTCCTCAAAACGTATTTTTCAATTCAGGATCCCATGGTGGAAAGTGACCAATCTGTCCAAGGGGAACAATCTCTCTATGTTCCTCAACTAGAGCATGATGCCTGTGGCATCGGCTTTATCGCCCATATAAAAGGGCAAAAATCTCATCAAACCGTAGAAGATGCCCTCACCATGTTAACCAATATGGAACATCGAGGCGCTTGTGGTTGCGATCCCGATACAGGAGATGGTGCAGGGATATTGATTCAGGTACCTGATACTTTTTTGAGAGAGGAACTTGCTAAGCAAAATATTGAGTTACCTGCGGCCGGTAAATATGGGGTAGGAATGTGTTTTTTTCCTGATGAAAATACGATCCAACAGGCTTGCAAAGCAGAAATTGAAAAATTTTGCAAAAAGCTAGAAATCAATGTTTTAGGATACAGAAAAATCGCTTATTCCGAACTTGGAATTGGTAAAGATGCCCTAAAGGTAAGACCTAGCGTAGAGCAACTTTTTGTCGCGCCAAAAGAAGCTATTTCGGCAGAAGCACTGGAACGTAAACTCTATATTCTGCGACGTGCCCTTAGCCATCATATTGAACAAAATTTAGAAGGAGGCAGTGAATTTTACTTCACCTCTTTTTCTCATAAAACCATCGTTTATAAGGGGCAATTGCGCACAGATCAAGTGCGCTCCTTTTTCCTTGATCTCCATGACGAGAGGGTCGTTTCTGCCTTAGCCTTAGTGCATTCTCGCTTTTCGACCAATACCTTTCCTAATTGGCGCCTCGCGCAACCCTTCCGCTATATTGCCCACAATGGAGAAATCAACACCATCCGTGGCAATGTCAACTGGATGCGCTCTAAAGAAGCCTTAATGGAGTGCGAAGCCTTTAGCAAGGAGGAGATGGATATGCTTTTTCCCATCTGCGACAACCTACAGTCTGACTCTTCCAATCTAGATGCCATCGTCGAATTGCTCGTCATGAGTGGGCGCAGTTTGCCTCATGTGATGATGATGTTGATCCCTGAGGCATGGCAAGACAATGACCTGATGGATGAAGATCGCAAAGCCTTTTATGAATATCACTCCACGATGATGGAGCCTTGGGATGGGCCAGCATCAATCTGTTTTACAGATGGTGAAATCGTAGGCGCTACTTTGGATCGAAATGGCTTACGCCCTTCGCGCTATACCTTGACCAAAGATGATCGTCTAATCATGGCATCTGAAGCCGGAGCTTTACCAATAGACCCTTCATTGGCCATCGAAAAAGGGCGCTTACAGCCCGGTAAAATCTTTGTCCTCGACATGAAAAAAGGTCGCATTATCAGGGATGAAGAACTCAAAAAAGAAATCTGTACCAGCAAGCCATATCGTCGTTGGCTGCTAAAATATAAGATGCATTTGTCTGAGCTTTTGGCTCCGCCGATTCCTCCCAAAAGGATCACGGACCCGGTCATGCTCCGACAACGTCAGCAACTGTTTGGCATTACTTCCGAAGAACTCAAAATGGTATTGAGCCCCATGGCTGATACTGGCAAAGAGCCTATTGGGTCTATGGGAGCAGACACACCGCTAGCTATTCTGTCCAATCAGAGCCAGCATATTTCCCACTACTTCAAACAGTTGTTTGCCCAAGTCAGTAATCCACCAATCGATCCTATCCGCGAAAAATTGGTGATGTCACTACAAACTTGGATCGGTAGTAGTAAAAATGTGCTCGCAGAGACACCCGAAGGCTGTAAACAAATCAGTCTCCCCCATCCTATTTTGACTGGAGAGGAGTTTGAAAAAATTCGTCAGATTCGTCACCCTGATTATCAGACGATCAATTTAGATGGGACCTTCGCCCTCGGCGAACGCTTAGAATCAGCCGTTGACAGGCTTTGTGAACAAGCAAGTGATGCGTTAAAGGCCGGAGCTAACATCCTCATTATCAGCGATCGAAACATTGGCCCATCGCGAGCTCCTATTCCAGCTCTGCTAGCTGTGGGGGCGGTGCATCACCATTTGATCCGCACCGGCAATCGCGGTTTGGCTACTCTAGTTTTAGAAACAGGGGAAGCCCGGGAAGTACATCATTTCGCTACTTTGATTGGTTACGGAGCCTTAGCTATACATCCTTACATGGCCTACGAAAGTATCCATGAGTATAGCTATAGCGACCCCAAATTGATAGGACGCCCGATCCCTGAGATTCAAAACAATTACATCCAGTCCCTCAATTACGGTCTCCGTAAAGTACTCTCTAAGATGGGTATTTCGACGCTCCAATCTTATCATGGTGCCATGATATTTGAGATACTGGGCCTGAGCCAAGCGGTTGTTGATAAATGTTTTACCGGCAGTGTCTCACGTATCGAAGGTTTAGGTTTTGAGGATATTGCCAAGGAGATCTTGATCAGACACAAACTCGCATTCAAAACTGATTCAGCGACGAGTTTAGAGATTGGAGGTCTTTACCAATGGAAGCGTAAAGGAGAAAAACACTTACTCAACCCCAAAACCATACATCTACTGCAAAAATCTACCCGCAGTAATGACTACCAACTCTTCAAAGAATACTCTACGGAAATCAATTCCCATCTAGAGAAGACCATAACTCTGAGACATCTACTTGATTTTAAGGATGGGCAAGAAATCCCGCTTGATGAAGTAGAGCCAGTAGCAAATATTCTCAAACGCTTCGCTACCGGAGCGATGTCTTTTGGCTCACTTTCTCACGAAGCCCACTCTACCTTGGCCATCGCGATGAACCGTATTGGCGGCAAAAGCAATAGCGGAGAAGGAGGCGAAGACGAAATACGATTTCAAGTAAGCGAAAACGGTGATTGGGAGCGTTCTGCGGTGAAGCAGGTCGCCTCTGGAAGATTTGGCGTAACCAGCTACTATCTATCAGAAGCAGAAGAATTACAGATCAAAATGGCTCAGGGCGCCAAACCCGGAGAAGGGGGGCAACTGCCTGGCCATAAAGTAGATGAGTGGATCGGACGAGTGCGACATGCCACTCCCGGCGTGGGGCTTATTTCACCTCCTCCCCATCACGACATATACTCTATCGAGGACCTGGCACAGCTGATTTATGATTTAAAAAATGCGAACCGCGAGGCGCGCATCAGTGTCAAATTGGTTTCCGAAGCGGGAGTAGGGACGATTGCAGCAGGGGTATCCAAAGCTCATGCGGATCACATCTTGATTTCCGGCAGTGATGGCGGTACAGGTGCCTCTCCACTGAGTTCGATCAGACATGCGGGTTTGCCGTGGGAGCTAGGCTTAGCCGAAGCACATCAAACCCTCGTCAAAAATGACCTAAGAAGCCGCGTCACACTGCAAGTAGACGGCCAGATTCGTACGGGTCGAGATATGGCGATTGCGACTTTATTGGGTGCAGAAGAATGGGGCGTTGCCACCGCAGCTTTGATTGTTGAAGGCTGTATTATGATGCGTAAATGCCATCTCAATACCTGCCCTGTTGGTATCGCAACCCAAGATCCAGAGTTGAGAAAGCTCTTTTCAGGTAAAGCAGAAGACGTAGTAAACTTCTTTACGTTCCTCGCAGAGGAAATGAGAGAATATATGGCTAAGCTAGGCTTTAGAACCGTCGAAGAAATGGTCGGCCAAGTCCAGCACCTCAAAGTCAAAGAGGATCTAGATCACTGGAAACTCAAAACCATTGATTTCAGTCCGATCTTATTCAAAGCGCAGGCAAACGATAAAGTAGGGCTCTATAAGCAGGTCGAACAAGATCATGGCATCGATGAAGTCGTGGATTGGGAGCTATTGGCCTCCGCTCGCAACACACTCAATGACAAGTTGCCGACTTTCAAAACTTATTCTCTTCGTAGTGTGGACCGCTCCGTCGGAACGCTCCTCTCCCATGAGATTTCCAAAGCCTATAAGTCCAAGGGGCTGCCACAAGGTACCTTACACTATAAGTTTAGAGGTAGTGCTGGTCAGAGTTTTGGCGCTTTTGCGGCTCCCGGTCTACGCCTAGAATTAGAAGGAGAAGCCAATGACTATTTTGGCAAAGGCCTTTCTGGAGCAGAGCTCATCGTCTATCCAGACAAAAACGCCAGCTACCGCGCAGAAAGAAATATCATCGTAGGTAATGTGGCCTTTTATGGAGGGACCTCTGGTGAAGCCTTTATCAATGGCCTTGCAGGCGAACGCTTTGCCGTACGTAATTCTGGAGTCAAAGCCGTAGTTGAAGGAGTAGGAGATCATGCTTGTGAGTATATGACCGGAGGCACGGTCGTCGTACTAGGGCCTACCGGCCGCAATTTTGCTGCGGGTATGAGTGGTGGGATTGCCTATGTTTACGATCCAAAGCAGCTATTCCCTGCACGTTGCAATATGGGTATGGTCGGCTTTGAAGCCTTGGAGTACGAAGATGTCGAATTGCTCCACAAAATGATCAATCGCCACTACACCCTCAGCGGTAGTAAACTCGGCCTCAAACTGATCAATGATTGGCCAAATGTGGTATCAGACTTTATCAAAGTGATGCCTACCGACTACAAAGCGGCCTTACTCAAACGCAAGACCACCGAATGGCAGCAACGCAATTCGCAAACGGCTTAACCCTTCAAACTGACAATTATGGCTGATCCAAAAGGATTTTTAAAATATAATCGAGAGTTAGCGCGCAGCAAGACCCCCAAAGAGCGCGTAAACAACTATAAAGAGTTTTACCTCCCTCATAGTGATGAGAAGACCAAGCAACAGGCATCACGCTGCATGGATTGCGGGGTTCCCTTTTGTCACAACGGATGCCCATTGGGCAATTTGATTCCAGATTTCAATGATGCGGTGTATCAAGAAAACTGGGCCAAAGCCTATGAAATCCTAAGCGAGACCAACAATTTCCCCGAATTTACCGGACGAATTTGTCCCGCCCCTTGCGAAGGTTCTTGTGTATTGGGTATCAACAAGCCGCCAGTAGCCATAGAACACATTGAAAAGTCAATCGCTGAGAAGGCCTTCCAATTAGGTCTGGTCAAGCCACAAATTCCTTCCTCCCGTACAGGAAAGACCGTGGCTGTGATCGGTTCGGGACCGGCTGGATTAGCTACTGCCGTGCAATTGAATGCCGCCGGACACTTGGTTACCGTTTTCGAACGGGCTAAGCGTCCCGGTGGCCTTCTGAGATATGGTATTCCCGATTTCAAGCTTGAAAAGCAAACCGTTGAAAGGAGGATTGCCGTTATGGAGGCTTCTGGTATTCAGTTTGAATGTGGAGTAGAAGTTGGGCGTGATATCCCAGCGGAGCAAATCAAGGCAAAATTTGACGCGATGGTGCTCACTGGTGGTGCTACGATCGCAAGAGATCTACCCATAGCAGGTCGGGATTTGCAGGGCGTACACTTTGCCATGGATTTTCTCGCTCAACAAAACCAAGTAGTTGCTAAGGAGTGGGAAGCGAAAGAAGCACGCATCCTCGCTACCGATAAAAATGTAGTAGTGATTGGAGGCGGTGATACTGGGGCCGACTGCGTCGGAACGTCAAATCGTCATAAGGCAAGCTCAATCACCCAACTCGAGCTACTCGGTCAACCCCCAACAAGCCGGGCTGCCTATAATCCTTGGCCAGAATGGCCAATGACCTTACGCACCTCCTCTTCACATGAAGAAGGCTGTGACAGAAATTGGTCCATACTCACCGAAGCGTTCATCGGAGATGAAAACCAAAACTTGAAAGCCCTCCAAGTATGCGATATCGCCTGGGACGAGCAGAGTCGTAAATTTGAAAAAGTCGCCGGTTCTAGCCGAGAAATTCCCTGCGAACTGGCGCTGCTAGCCATTGGTTTTGTCTCAGCTGATCCAGAAGGAATGCTCGCACAATTAGCGGTAGAATTAGACGACAGAGGCAATGTAAAAGCCAAACAATATCAAACAAGTGTCGAAGGCGTATTTGCTGCTGGAGACATGAGAAGAGGGCAATCCTTAGTGGTATGGGCGATAAGTGAGGGTCGAGAAGCAGCTATCGCAGTTGACAAATGGCTCAAAGGATCCAGTGTCCTCCCCAGCAAAGATGTCTCCCATTTGGAGCTTATGGGATAATGGCTAGAATTATTTTAGAAAGCCATAAAATATTGACATCAAATATTGGGATCGACAAAATGATAAATTGGAAATCTGCATGACAATGCATAGTTTAGGGGAGTTTTACTACAAACCAACTGAATGTCCGTTTCAGAGCATCCTGAAAAACTAGTTGAAACCGCGATTGCTACTTATGAGCGGTATCCCTCAGGAGTCATTTTGCTTACAATGAAGCCCTACTCTAGAATTGAACTAGATGGGGCGAAGGAGTTTATTAAGGTTTGTGTAGAGATCGCTGGAGAAAAAGCGCCTGTCGTATTGATTGACAACAGTCATCCTCATACGACCACCCTCAAGGCAAGACGCTTTCTTTCTGAAGCAAAAGAGATCGCCGCTGCGGCTGGTATCTCCCACAACTCAATGAGTGCTTTTCTTGGTAATCTTTGGATTAGGACTGTTCCTCCCGTATATCCTTCAAAGATCTTTACTAGCAAAGAATCAGCCGTAGACTGGCTAAAAACTTTTGTCTAGTCTCACTCCTCCCCTCCTATGCGAAGCCTTAAACGATTGTTCACCTTTTTTCTCAATCTAGGAGATCGTCTTCTTTGCGTACTTTTTGCCGTATTATTGACTCAAATCCCAACTTATCTTGCTCAATACCAAGATAGCTTGGCGACGGTGCGTTCACGGAGTGAAAAAACCTATCTCGAATTGGATGCCAAAGCAGCCCAGTTCAATTTAGATGTCAATAGCTTTTTAGAGCAACAGCGTCTCATACCCGATAGCATGCGACTGACCAATCCTCAGCTCATGCAGGATGCGGTAGAAAGATACTATAGCTATGATGAGGCTTACCGAGCGATCAGCGAAAGTCCCGAATGGAAAAAACCATTTGCCTTGGCTAGTCATTATGATCCTTCAATTCACGCTTCATTCAATTTTGAGCCCAAAATCGATTATTCGTGGACAAGCGCGACCTATGCTTTAATTGGGGTTTTGATTGCTTTGGGAGTATTGGGCCTTCTCTATGGTCTGTTTAGCTGGATCAATCGCCGTTTCAACAAAGCACGCCCCGTTTACGATCCTTACAAATATCGTCGTAAAGACCTTACCTGATTGATACACCCTCAATGAGGCACTTTTTTCGCTATTGGTTTCCCTTGCTTTTTTGGCTGATACTCA
>JBCAWW010000264.1:0-7225 GCA_038534415.1 Bacteroidota bacterium
GGTTGAAATCCTATTGTCTTGGTGCCAGTCTAAATTAGGAAGTTGCGGTTTCAGACCCGAAAAACGATTTTTGACTAGGTGTTTTATAGGCAAATTTGTGTTGATAATGTCTCATTGAAGGAAACAAATCTATGTCTGAACCGCGTAAAGCTGCCGTCTACTTTATCTTGATTACGGTTTTGATCGACGTAATAGGCTTTGGGATCATCATTCCTGTGCTGCCCAAGCTATTGGAAGATATGCTAAATATCGACGTCAATGTAGCCAGTACCTATGGTGGGATACTGTTGGCCGTTTTTGCGGTGGCACAATTTATCTGTTCTCCCATCATTGGTAATCTGAGCGATCAGTATGGGCGTAGGCCGGTCTTGCTATTGGCTTTATTTGGGCTTTCGATAGACTATCTGATTATGGCTTTTGCGCCTGATTTTACTTGGCTTGTGGTGGGACGTATCATCGCCGGTATTGGAGGGGCAAGTTTTACGACCGCCTCGGCCTATATCGCAGACATCAGTACCGAAGAAAACCGAGCCAAGAATTTTGGCTTGATCGGCGCGGCTTTTGGCATTGGTTTTATCATTGGACCGCTCCTTGGAGGGGTGTTTGGCGAACTAGGGGTGCGGGTGCCTTTTTATGTAGCGGCCGCTTTATCTTTTGCCAACTTCTTGTATGGGTATTTTATTTTGCCAGAGTCGCTAGATAAAAGCAATAGAAGAGCCTTTTCGTGGAGGCGGGCCAATCCTGTGGGCACGCTCAAGCAGCTGTTCAATATCAAGGGGATCAGTTATCTGTTGGTGGCTTTTTTTATCCTCAGCCTAGCCTCCCATGCCGTCAACAGTAATTGGGCTTACTTCAATATCTACAAATTTGGTTGGTCTGAGTTTATGGTAGGAATTTCCTTGGCCTTTGCCGGAGTATTAATTGCCATCGTACAAGGAGGTTTTGCACAAAAAGCCTATGATTTTTTTGGGGCGGGGAGAAGTATTTATCTCGGGATCGCTATGTATGGGCTTGGCATGCTGCTTTTTGCCTTTGCGTCGAGCTCTTGGATGATGTTTGTCTTTATTATTCCCTTTGCCTTAGGAGGGATTTGTACCCCTAATTTGCAATCTTATTTGGCCACTCAAGTAGCAGATGATCAGCAAGGAGAACTGCAAGGCGGTTTGACGGCGATTCAAAGTCTTACTACCATCTTGGGGCCATTGTTGATGACTGGAATCTTTTTTTATACTACCAAAGAAGGCACCCCTTTTTATTTTCCGGGATCCGCTTTTACCCTCTCCGCGATATTGATCGCATTGAGCTTTTGGATTGCGTATTCGGTCTTAAGAAGCAAAAAGACGGTCGCTTAAGGGGGTAATTGATAAAGGGAAAGCGCTCGTTGACAGATAAGGATTTGAGTGAATCTACCAAGGCCGAGAGTAAGGCCTTATTTCCAGATCTTCTGGTTTACTTTTGATCTTGGCGAGCTTGTTACTTTTTGTTGCAGCAGCATTATGGAATAGCCTAACTTGGAGAATCTCAAATGGAAAGCACAATACAAAATGAATCACAAAGCAGCTTTATGCCTTTTATGGTTTCAATTAATCATCGCTGGTCTTTTTAGTCAACAAAACTTAGCGGAGCTTGACTATAGTAAGGTTGACAGACACGTACTCAAAATTTCGCAAAGCTATGAATCTGACATCTATGAGTTAGTTGATAAACTGGCTGTTTTTGATGAGAAACATCTCAATTTTCGGGCAGCATTTTTTTGGGTGGCACACAATATCAAATACGACTGCATCGACTACCATAAGCCAGACAAATACAAAAAGGATCAAGGCTGGAGAAGAACCATCGCCGATACTGCTGGCATTTGTGGGGGATACGCCAATCTGCTCAAAGCAATCTGCGACCGCATGAATATAGAATGTGAAGTAGTCGTTGGCCAAGCGCGAGGGAGTTGGGGCAGCCTTGCCAATAGATCAGGGACCTCCCACGCTTGGAATCGAGTAAAATTGAAGGGTAAATGGTATTTAACGGATCCGACTTGGGCGAGTGGTTATACCGATGATCGGGTAAAAACCTACACCAGAGCCTTCAATGAGCATTATTTCCTCGCAAAGCCTGCCTCCCTAGCCTTAAGTCATTTTCCGAAAGAGGCGAAATGGCAATTGTTAGATGAACCCAAAACCTATACTCAATTTGTCCGCTCGCCGGTGGTGAGAGTGCGGCAGGCGCATAATCCTGTACAGTCCTTTTATCCCCTAAACGGCATCGTAACCATCAGCCATAAACAAAAGCTGAAGTTTGCTTATAAGCTGCAAGAAGGGGAGACGCCCTTATGGATTAATATGCAGGTAGCGAAGAAGTCAGACTACTTAAAGGCGCGAGAATACACCGAGAAAAACAGTAAGACCGTCGAATTGAAATTAGAGCCCGCTGAGCAAAAGGGGGAGTATTATGTAGAATTTGAGCTAGAAGAAGCGGGTGAATACTATGTAACTTTCTTCCTCGGCAATGCCTTAGTCTTTCACTATTACTATCGATTGAGATAAGCTACTCAATCCTTCTCTAAGCTCATCTCTATATACACCGCTGAGGGGCCTGCGAGATTGCTATTAAAGCGTACATTGGCGGCATCTCTCTCGGCGTTTTTGGTTTCGTCCTCAAAAGAGACGTCAAAGGCATATTCGTCTTCTAGCTCTAAGCTAAATGCGGGTACGCGAAAAAAGCCCGCATTGACTTTTGCGGCGGAGAGCGTCCAATTGGTATTGGCGCTAAAGAGGGTATCGTTGCGCGTAAAGCTAAAATCTACGGTGCGCTCCGAAAAACTAAAGCTACCCAAATTACCCGATTCTTCGATCGTTTCGTTGACATCGAAGGAGAGGCTATCAAAGTTTCCGTAGTAAGAGTTTATGGCTACTACGGTCCAATCTCCCTCAAGTGAGTTTTCGGCCTGGATCTGATTGCGATTACAGCTAAATAAGATAGGAAGGACAAAAATCACTAACAGCAGTCTAAATGCATCTTTCATATTGGAAAAAATTAAACGAGAGTTGTTTATTTAGGCTAATGACGGCGCCCTTTCCGCAATAGCTGCACCTAGTTTACGGATAAACAAGCAGTTTTGATCAGGAGGGAAAATAAACCCAGCTACGATGACTACTAATTTTGAGGAATATTCTGCAGAGGATTTTTATGATTCCCTATTTGAGGACTATCATTTGATCTTTGCGGATTGGGATCGCAGCATCGCGCGACAGGCAGCGGTATTGGATCGATTGATTGGGACTTATGCGGACCGCAAGGTGGAAAAGCTCTGGGATTGTACTTGTGGGATCGGGACTCAGGCTTTGGGGTTAGCAGCAAAGGGCTATCAGATCTTAGGGACTGATTTGAGTGCAAAGGCCGTCGCCAGGGCGAAGAGGGAGGCGAAGCAGAGAGCTTTGAGCGCCACTTTTGCCACTGCTGATCTTAGAGTCAGCGAGCAGTTGCCACAAAGCCTTTTTGACGTCATCCTTTCCTGCGACAACTCCTTGCCTCATCTCTTGCAGACTGAGGAGCTGCTGCTTGCCCTAATAAATATCAAGGATAGATTAAAGGATAATGGCCTTTTCATTGGCTCAATGAGAGATTACGATCAGATCGTGCTAGAGCAGCCTAGCTCGACCAGCCCCAGTCGCAAAATGGTGGGCAAAGAGGAAATTATCAGTTTTCAGACTTGGGATTGGGAGGCAGACCCAATTTATCAGATTAAACATTTTGTCATCAAAGGGAAGGGAGATGAGTATCAGACCAAAGTGAGGCGAGCGACTTATCGAGCTTATCAGCGTGAGGAAATGGGGGAAGCGTTCCGCGCAGCGGGCTTCAAAAAAATAAGCTGGCTGTTTCCTAATGAAACGGGCTATTATCAACCGATTTTTGTCATCACAACATAAGCCCCTAAATTTTCGGGCGCTGGATACCTAACACCTAAATGATGCAAAGCGAAAAGGAAAAAATGATCGCCGGATTGCCCTACGATCCTTATGATGAAGAATTAAAGGCAGGTCGAAAAAATGCCCGGAGATTGTTACGAGAACTTGCCTCCATCGCGGATGAAGATGAACCCGCCCGTAAAAAAATATTTAGAGAGTTATTTGGGCAAACGGAGGGCGATTTCTTTATCGAGAACCCCTTTATTTGTGATTATGGCTACAATATATTTTGGGGCGAAAACGCTTATGCCAACTTTAATTGCATCTTTTTGGACGCCGCTCCTATTCATATCGGCAAAAATGTCATGCTCGCTCCCGCCGTCAAAATTTTCACCGCCACCCATCCGATAGACCATAAGCTCAGAAATACCGGGATCGAATACGCTAAGTCGATCACGATAAAGGACAATGTGTGGATTGGGGGAGGGGCGATCATCAACCCGGGCGTTACCATCGGCGAAAATACGGTGATTGGGTCGGGGAGCGTCGTGACCAAGGATATCCCTGCCAATGTAGTGGCTGTGGGTAATCCCTGTACTGTTATCCGAGAGATTGAGTAGGGGGCTACTGCTGCGCAGAACGCTTTTCAACAGAGCCCCGAGACAGGGACGACGAGAAACCCCATGATACCCCCAAATGGAATTTTAATGGGAGAAATGATGATCCCCATTTCGGGACTCACCCACAAGGGGATTTGAACTAGAGCCGCTGGCGGCTACTGATAAGCGTTCTGCGAAGCAGCCCCCCATAAGCTAGTCGTCCTAAATTGAGCTGTGGGGTAAATGTCAATTTTTGTTTTCGAAGCAAGACAGAACATCCTCCTCAAAATAGGGTTCTTGGTTCACCCAAAACATATAGCTGACGTTCAAAAAATCCTTGGCAAAGGCTTGGAGTAAAGGCACTTTATTCGCTCTATTATTAGCTCCTTGATCCTTTTGCTCATGATAATCCTGATCAGCCCCGGTTTTGGCGATATAATTTCCATCCTGGACTGCAATGCCGATCGGGACGCTAAAATCCCCTTCGTGCATAAACTTTATGGGATGGTTGAGTTGGCCTTTGCGCCTGACTAAGAGATCTGGTGAGCCCAAGCCCACGCCTATCTCTTCTCCATATTGGTAGATGCTTTGGAGGTATCCCTTGTCCTCCCAAGGGAGCCATTCTCCCGGCATAAAGTTGGCGTAAATCATGCAAGTGGAATGGGGAAAGGCCTGTTTCATCGCCAGCATATTGGCTTGGAGGCCCGCGACATATTGGGTTTCCGAAAAATCAGGTACTCGCTTTGGATTCGCTCCGATGGCCGTTTCTTGTAGGTTGATTCCCTCTATTTTGCCATCAAAAGCCTCGCCTAAAGCGCTGAGCAATAACTTAAAACGCTCCTGTACGGCTTTATTCCACCTTTTTGCTACCCAACCTTCTGGCTTGCCTTGATCGCTATATTCTTCGTAGGCACCTCCTGCATAGGCGGGACTCAATAGGTAGTTGGGCACAGCCTTGTACTTCGAATCAAAGCTGACATCCTGCAACTGGATAAAAAGTTTCTTCTGATGCTTGCTCAAATAGCGCAGGTCTTCCTTGATCTCCGAAAAGTCATATTCCCCCTTTTGCGGTTCTAATTGCCGCCACGCATACATGATTTGGGCCCCTACAAAGCGCTTATGCTGGAGAAAGGGATGCTCAATAATAGCCTCTCTGTCGCGTGAAAAATAAACGAAATGCTGAATACTATCTGCCGCAATCGGGCAAGTCGCTGTTAAATACTGTTTGTAGGCATCAAGGTATTTCTCAGCAGGATTGACATAATCCTGTCCCCAAAGGGGTAGACTACTGAGACTATACATCAACATCATTGTGGCTATTAGACAGATTTTGAAGAGCCTCATATTTTATTTTTCATTTAAGCATTTTAAAAGACATTCCTTAAGTATTACTGGCTCACTGCTAAAGATATTGTGGCCCGAATTAAACCAATAAATACTTTTCTCCGCTGCTGCTAGCTTTTTGTAATATTTGGCTGCCAACTGTGAGTTGGCAGTATAATCTGATTTCCCCAAAAAGAAAGAAACCTTACAGTCCAGCTTTTTAATTTCCTTGCTCAAATTTCGTTTATAAAGCTCCTGATAGAGCGGCATCCATTTTGCCTCCCAATCTTTAAAGTAAGGCATATACTGAGCGACCATCTCATCAGTAACCGTCTCCCCATTATAGATGCTTTCCCATTTGTATTGCAAGACCATCTCTTGGATTGAGCTATGTGGAATCGATACCTTGGCTAATTCAGTCATAGCCACTTTGTCATTGCGGTTGTTGAAATGGATTTTGAGTCTGCTGAGGGCTATTTTTTGACTTTTTTTAGCATGGATATCAGGACTGATGGCGACGAAATGCGCAACTTTGTCTGGATATTTATCTGCGAGCGCAAAGCCTAGGACATTGCCCCAAGAGTTGGCGACTAAGGTCAATTTTTGCTTGTCAAAATGCTGCAATAAAAATAAAAAAACTGCTTCAGCATCCTTTTGCATTTGCGCCAATGTGACCCTGCTGCTATCCACATTTCGCGCTAAGGTTTTGCCTGCATTACGCTGGTCCCAATGCACGACCACAAAATCTTGGCTAAGGTTGCCCATCACTTCATGCACGCCTTTACTGGCCGCTTGCCCAGGCCCACCATGTAAGTAGAGCAAAAGAGGCGCATCTGCCTTATTGCCTTGAAAGCTTATGTATTGTTCGATGCCTTCGATCGAAATGTACATCGACGAATCTATACTGCTGGCGTAAACATGACTGCCGAGTAAAAGGCTAAGCGAAAGAAATAAAAAATTTCTCATAAGAAGGATGTGTTTAATTGTGCGGGAGGAGCGATTGCAAAATATTGATTCATCCGACTCTAGGATATGCGGCACTTGCTATTCCTCATTTTTTGTTTTTGGGGCTGCTTCGCAGAACGCTTCTCTCGTCCCATTGAATCACCTATTTTGCCATAAGCCGATTGGGGGGATGAGAAATCTATCACATTCTGAAAAGGTAATTGTCATTGGCCCAATCATGAGCCTGTTTGGAGACAGGCTCATATAAGGATATGCAAATAAGCGTTCTGCGAAGCTGAAAACCGCCTTGGAGCCGCTTGTCGCATGGCTAAAGGTATCTGCTTCGAAACTTAGTCGGATTTTCTTGCGTGATTCTTTTAAAGATTCGATTGTAGTAAGACAGACTTTGAAAGCCTGATTGATAGCAGGCCTCACTTACGCTTTCGCCCGCCATTA
>JBCAWW010000265.1:0-7215 GCA_038534415.1 Bacteroidota bacterium
ATTGTGGCTAGTCGAAGAGGAGATGAGGGATAGTGATTCGCACAATTTTTCCTATCAAATCAATGTGCCCAATAGTTTTACGGCTTCATTTGTAGCGCCCGAAGCCAAAGTGCAGATTCAAGGTGGCAATACCTTGACCCAAACCCAAAGCATCGTCCCCATTGCCAATAATCGCAGCTTGGCAGGGCAAGTTTTTGCTGATACTGCTTCGGGAGTGCTCTACGCCAATGCGAATCAGGACAATGGCGAAAGGGGTATTCCCAATCTCAAATTATCGCTCTATCTCGACCTAAATGAAAACGGATTGCTCGATGATACCGAGCCGCAATTGCGTAGCCAAAACACTGATGTAAACGGCAACTTCCAATTCACCCATTTACCCGCCGCTGAGTTTGTCTTGGAGTTGGACACAGATTCGAGTCTACTCCCTCAAAGCTGGCTCCTCCATGATGCTAGCTCTCAGCAGGCCGTTTCGCTTTCTGCTACTAGTCAAAGCGGCCTCAGCATCGGTCTCAGTCCTATGATCATGCATGAGCATCAATTAGAGACTGCTGGTCCGGTTTATGAGGGCCAACGATTACAATTTGAAGTTTCGCTTGAGCATATGTTTGCTCAATCTGCTATCAGCTTGAGCGGCGCTCGATGGACCGAATTTTATAATCCCAGTCAGCTAGAATTTATCTCTGCAAATCCTGCACCTTCCATCGTAGATGAGGCCAATGGGCAGCTCACTTGGCTAAATACAGGGGCGCTGCTGGCCAGTGAAGAGTTGAGTGTACAATTGACATTTCGTCCCAAGAGCACCACCTATACTCAAGATTATGTGGTACAACTGGTTTCTACGATCGAAGCCTTAAAGCTATCAGATCAGCGCGAATTTAGGCTGTTGACAGATACGCTCAATCAAACCATCAAAGCAAGTGGAAGCATTAGCGGCTATGTCTGGAACGATTTTTCGGGCAATGTTGCTGGTTGGGCTGGCAGTACGGGCTATGAGGGTACAGATGGTTTTTTCCCGCAGGTAAAATTGTTAGCCTTTGTGTGTGAGAGCTCCTCCGGAGAACGCTTAACTCCCTCCAATGCTGCTAAAACCAATCAAGTTTGTACCAGTAGTGCCAATGGGGGTAGCTGGGTTTTGCTCGATTCGGTCTATACTGCAACTGATGGTTCCTATCACTTTTTAGGCTTAGGGGATGGATATTTTTATCTAAGCTTAGACGAGTCTAGCCTGCCGACCAATAGTGTCGCCAAGGCCGATCCTGATGAAAGCGGTATTTGTAATAACTGTGATGCGAGTTGGGGCAGTGAAAACGATAAACTACAAGACCTGCCAGTAGTAAATGTTAGCACTGATCATCAAAACATCAATTTTGCTTATGAAGCAGCCGCAGGCCTCAGCGGTCAAATATGGCATGACTACAATGGAGATGGAATTCAGGACCGATTGGAGCCTGGCATTGCAAATTATCCGCTTGAACTACTCAGTGCGACTTGTACTGCTGGCCTTGATTGTCCGATTGTGAATTCAGATGCAACTGGTCGCTACCAATTTGAAGGGCTTACGGATGGCCAAGCCTATACCCTTAGACTCGGGACGCATCCTCAAGCTAACCTTTATCGTTTTGAGCCTACTGCCGAAGCTGATAATAGTTTAGATGGTAGCATTTCCCAAACGATTAGCGATAAGCAATGGGAGCATGGGCTCGACTTTGGATTTCAAATACAGGGCGAGGCCTCGTTGACTGTCAATGTCCTCATCGACTGGAATGCTAATCTCCAACAAGAGACGGCAGATGAAGGCATCTCTAATGTGCCTGTGAGTCTATATTTCGATGCGAATGAGGATGGAGTGTTTGATGCCAGTACCGATCCATTGGTAGCCACTGCTCAGACCAATGCCCAAGGCCAATTTGTGTTTAATGACTTAATCGAGGGCAGCTATTTTCATCAGCTGCAAGCCCAGGACCATAGCGTTCTGGGACAGAGCCAACTGATAGGGGATCCAGACGAAAATGCAGGCTGCCAAAGTTGTGATGCCATCGCAAAGACCAGCTTTGTCTCGAGTACGGGTAGTGCGAGCGCGACTTGGTATTTTCAACCTTTGGGCGATTACGAAATTAGCGGTATAGTATGGCAAGATATAAACTCAGATGCAGCACCGCAGACTGGCATGGAGGCGGCTCTGGAAAATATCAGTGTCAGTTTAGCGGTTGACCTGAATCAAGACGGTACATTTGTGCTTTTAGAGACCCAGTCTTCGGATGTAGAGGGGGCGTTCCGCTTCGCGGAACTCATCGACGCCAGCTACCAACTGACAGTCGATAATCAAGATACAGACCTACCACAAAACGCCAGTGGCTCGCTATATCAGCCTAGTAATCCGGTGCAGACTTTGGCCACCCTTGAGGATGGAGAACTCACTTTTAGTACCCAAACAGAAACCGAGTTATACTTTGGCTTTAGTCCTCTGGCAAGCGTAGGAGATATGGTCTTTTGGGACTTTGATGGCGATGGCCAATTGGATCCGCTCGAACAAGGGATCGCGGGGGTAGAAGTCTGTCTTTGTGAAGGAGAAGTAAGTTCCTGTACGAGCGCCAACGCGCTCATGAGCACCACGACTAGCGATGGGACTGACGGTAATGCCATTGGTTCTTATCAATTTGCAGACTTGGTACCCGGCGACTATACTATCGAAATTGGTACCACTACATCACCGATCTCAAATGCCGCTCTCACCGCCTCGCCCGCTTCTCTTGGAGCAAGCTGTGTGGGGGATTGTGTAAGTAATTATCACTTTCAGATCGAAAACGGCAGGGAGCTAAAAGGCATAAACTTTGGCTACGAAGCAAAGGGAGTGATGGGAGGTGTCGTTTGGTATGATATCAATAACAATAAGGTGATGGATGAGGGTGAGAAGGGATTAGCCAACCAAACCATCGCTCTGGTTCCGCCTAGTCGAATAGATATCGGCGGAGGCCGCGGTCGAGCCGTCATCAAAACCACTAATCAAAATGGAGAATATAATTTTTATGACCTGCCTGATGGCTATTACCGACTTTCGCCTAAGGCTCCAGTAGGTTATGTACTCACCAATGACGGGGATGGCGACATCAATGGCTTGGCTTATATCTACATACGCTCTGGAAAAGTATTGGCCATTGGACGGAGCTATTGCACCGATTGTGATATGGATGCGAATGTAGGCTTGCGTGAAGGCGGAAATTACTCCATTAGCGGCAAAATTTGTATTGATGATCCGACGCTAGATGGCAGCTGTAACAATGCTAGCTTAGATCGTGGATTAGAAGGATTTAAGGTGCTTTTGAGTAAAAATGACGGTACCTATCTGGGTATGGTCGATACGGATGCTGCTGGTAATTATAGCTTTAGCAATCTAAATTCCGGGACTTATCATGTATCCTTGTCCCAAACTAGGTTTCCTTTAAGTCTGTCGAGTTTAAGCACTGACTTGGCCCAGTCACCAGCGACACAAATCACCAGCGATTCGGCGCAATCGACGCTGCAAGTGGTGCTTGGCTCCACTAATTTGAGCGGAGTTGATTTTGCCTATGACTTGGCCATCGATTTTGACCTGGGTAACCTACCGATCGCTTATTATCAGCGAACGGGTTTTGCCTACCACATTTTGCATGACCAAAATGTCCACTACCTCGGACAGCAAGTGCTCTCTGATGAAGTAAGCCTAAGTACAACAAACGGCTATATCGCTGACCTTAGTATCGCCAATAATGTTGACGATGGGGTCAATTTTCTTGAGCTGAGCTCCTGGCAAGATGGGACCGTCGCCGCAGGCAAAGGCGGGAGTTTGCAAGCTGAGGCTTCTGCGGCGGGTTGGTTGGTGGGTTGGATTGATTTTAACCAAGATCAAGACTTCCTCGATGAAGGTGAAATGATCATCAGTCAAGCGGCAAGCGCTGGCAGCAATGTATACACTTTTGATATCCCTGCAGGAACGAGCCTCGATCAGACCTATTACAGTCGTATTAGACTGTTTGAGGCAGAACCCATTATGCCGCTAATCGCATTTTCTGGTGGCGCCCTCGGCGGAGAGATCGAAGATTATAGCGTTGATTTTAGTTCGCTACCGGTGCAACTACTCTCGTTTACCGCCGAGCAGGGGGGACAAAGCGTTGAGCTGAACTGGACGACCGCCTCTGAAGAAAATACCTATGGCTTTGACATCGAGCGGTCAATCGATGGCTTGTTGTTTAACAGTATCGGCCAAGTAGCAGCAATCGGCAACTCAGTTGATCTACAAACTTATGACTGGCAAGACCAAAGCATTGCGAATCTGGATTTTCCGAAACTCTACTATCGTCTCAAGATGGTAGACCTTGATGGCAGCTTTACCTATAGTCAAATTGAGTCTGTCAAGCTAAGCAGCGCCTCTGATTTCAGTTTGATGCTCGCCCCTAGTCCTCCGCTAGACTTCCTCAATGTTGAGTTTACGGCTGATCCAGCCCGAGCGGCCGAACTAGTCATCGTCAATAGCCTTGGTCAAGTCATGTGGACTGAGAGCTTGATTCCAGAGCCCGGAGTCAATCATTGGAAGCACCCAGTGGCTGAGTATTTAAACGGAGTATATTTTCTTCGCTTGCTTTCGGGCCAAGAAAAACGTGTGATCAAATTTATCATCAACTAAGAAAAAAGAACCCATTAGGTAAAATTGCTATATGAATATAATCCTCCCTTCTATCCGTAGCATCGCTTCCATCAGTTTACTGATCATCACTATCATTGGCGTGAGGGGAGGAATGTTTGCTTGCACCCTAGAGAGCCCTCTGCATGAGGGAGAATCGTATACTGAGATGATCCATTTAGAGGTAAAGCGCGCTTCGCGCAACGCCGAAATCAAATGGGGCCTGCTAAATCCTGTCGAGCTACCACATCACTTTGAGGTTCAACGATCCTTAGATGGACTCCATTTTCAGACCATCCATGAAGCACTCGCCCAAGCCCAAGAAAGCTATCTCGAATACAACTTTTTGGACGAAGGGATCATGGATCAAGGCCTCAGCGCTGCTTTTTATCGTATCAAACAAGTGGCTAAAGACGGTACGCCTAGCCATAGTCATATCATAGAACTTTCACTCAGCGAGGAGATTGTGGTAGTCCTCAGCCTCTATCCCAATCCAGCGGATACCCGCTTATACGCTCAGTATACCCTGCGCAACGCAACAGGCAAAAAACTCTCGATAAGCAACGGCTTGGGCAAGACGCATTGGACGAGTCCTGCTATAGAGGAGGGTATGCATACCGAAGCCATTGACGTGAGTCAATGGCCAGCCGGTATATATTATTTTCAGCTTCGCCATGCTTCTGGCAAACAGGTGCAGAAGTTTGTCGTCAAATAGTCTATTCGATTATGATCTTGCGTGAAAGCATGCCTTGACCATCATTGAGGCTTAGGAAATAGATGCCTGCGGGCAGGTAACGAAGATCAAGTTCGAGTTGAGCGTTCGGCCCGGCCGCTAAAGTAGATTGCTGGATCATACGACCCTGAGTATCTCTGATCTGAACGTTGAAATCTCGCTTGGCAACGCCAGACAAGCTAAGCTTAAACAAACCATTGCTCGGGTTAGGGCTGAGGACCACAGACTCAAAAAGATTGCGCGTCTCAAGATCTTCGATATCAGTCGTGACCGTATTGGGAAAGTATTGATATGTCAGATTGGCATAGACAGAACCTGAGCCGCTGCCCTCGGTTTCTACATAGTTTTCGGCTACTGCGTAGAACGTTTGGGTCCCTGGCGTAACATCGTACATACGGCTGTGAGAAAAGGCCATGCGATTGAGGTCGCCATCTACTGCTTCGATACCGACTTGACCATCGTTGACACTCCAGTCTGCTTGATTGCTCGCGGCCAATATCATGCGATCGCCGACATCCGGTATCCCATAACCATTGAAATGAACCAAAACTTTACCGGCAGCTGGTACATCAAAACTCAAGCTGTTGAGGCTTATAGGTGCGCCTCGCATGGCAGTATTGGTGCTGACGATGGGGGCCATCTGACTGCTAGCATCGCCAATGGTATCGGGAAAAAACTCCGCCGTAAAGTTTCCATAGACAGAGATATCGCCTGTGCCAGCGGTTTCGACATAGTTTTGTGCTACTGCGTAGAACGTATGCGTCCCCGCGCTGACCGGATAGGCCCGTGAATGTGAAAAGCTCGAAGCGTTTAGGTCGTTGTCGTAGGCTTCTACTGAGCACTGCCCATTGTTGGATTGCCATGCGACGGCTTCGTTGGCGGCTAGGAGGATCCGATCGCCTGGGCTAGAAATACAAGAACCATCAAAATTTAGGACTACCGTACCGGCGATGGGGGCATTGATATCTAGACTGGCCAAACTGGTTGTGGCAGCTCTTACATTGACGCCAGATTGTTCGATCTCGACGCTGGCTACCTTGGCCATAGTGCCGCTATTGGGATAAAACTTGACGGTGAGACTACCATATACAGAGGCGACTCCGCTACCGTCCTGTTCTACCCAGTTTTCACCTACTGCGTAGAACGAGTGGTTGCCGGCACCTACAGTGTAGGTCCGAGTATGAGAAAAAGGACGACGATTTTGATCACTGTTATAAGCTTCGAGCCCTACATTACCCGAATTAACGCCCCAGTCAGCAGTGTTGCTAGCAGCGACAATCAAGCGGTCTCCAATATCGACGAGACCATAGCCGTCAAAACGAACGACTACCGTACCCGCTTCACTGGTCGTAATATCTTGTTGAGCCAGGGTGACGGGGCCACCTCGAAAATTGACATTGGTTTGAGCGATGCCCTGGTGGTACACTTTGACCTGAGCGTTCAGCTGAAAGCTAGAGAAAAGAAGAGAGAGCAAAAAAAGTGTAGAAAACTTATACATGACAATTCGTTGATTAGGTTGTTTTGTTTTTTGACGAACCAGCCTGATCAATTACATTTTGTCAGTGAGATTTTATAATTCTAGTTCCTTGGCAGGATCCCAAAATACCTCCGCAAAGTTTTGGATTTGGTTGTCTTCTACGATGATGCCTTCCGCTCTAAGTGATTCATCCATAGGACGTTCGGGGGGGAAGTGGTGCCTGCCGCTGAGTATGCCAAGTCGATTGACTACTCGATGCGCGGGTACATCATGTAATTCAAAACTACTGTTCATGGCATAGCCCACCATGCGCGCACTTTTGGCGGCACCGAGGTATTTGGCGAT
>JBCAWW010000266.1:0-7213 GCA_038534415.1 Bacteroidota bacterium
ATCGGGACTCAACCAGCTGAACTTTCGAAGAATATAACCAGTTCTTAATCGAACGGAATGCAAAGGAAGTGCAGACCGCTGAAAAATGCAAGAAAAATCTTTAAAAATTTTCGCTTTTTTTAGACTTCGCTGACTTCCGGCTCCAGAACTGGGATTTCGTTGATCCCGAGATATTTTTCTTCGATCACATGGAGGTCGCTTTTGCGGTCCTGCATGTGGATCAGCGCATGAAAATCATTCAACTTGAGCAGCAGCGGCATCAATTGACGGCGCTCCTCGCCATTGAGGTCTCCGCTAAAGATCATCGCCACTCGGTCCATCTCTTTCATTACGCCTTCCAAGACTCTGCGACCCTTATCTGTAATCTTTACGCGTTTAGAACGACGATCATTCGGATCTGGAAAATCATCAATCAAATCAGATTTGATCAAACGCTTGATGATCTCGATACCAGAAGTTACCTCCAAAAGGTGCTGCTGGATCAACTCTGTTTTGGTGAGACTCCCCTGATAACTGAGTGTAGTCAGGAAAGTAAACTCATCCATGGTATTGAGAGGTGTACTTTCGAGTGCTTTTTTGGTGTAATGCTTGGTATAGCGAAAGAGATAAGAAATCAACATGGTCAAGATAGTATCCGCACTATCTTCCCCATCTTGAGTATTGGGCACCAAGCCTGGCCGCGATACCGCAGCACGTTGACTCAGCCAAATACTAAAGGCTGGGAGACTTGCACCCCCATTGGCATTAGCCTCATAATCTTCGAGCAAAGGTAGTAATTCGTGTAGAAGCGTATATTTCCCGCGCATGCGTGGATTATTATTAATTCTTAGTAAATGATAGAAAAAACTATAAATCAATAAAACAATTAATTCCTCCTATAGTTTAGAAGGCAGTATTCTATCCAAATTCCCAGTAAGACTAAAATGAAGATACGGATTTGTAATGTTCTGTCTGCACTCTTGACCTTAACGGTTATTTTTGCGCCCTTGACGGATAGCTTTGCTCAAAATGGAGTGATTAAAGGCCGCTTATTTAACGAAATCAACAATGAAGGCCTTGAGTTTGGTACTGTCTTTTTGCAAGGCACTGGCAAAGGAGGCTATACCGATAGCTTGGGTAATTATGAGATCAAAAATCTCACCCCTGGCCTATACAATCTCGAAGCCCGCTATACCGGTTATAAACCCAAAGTGGTCTATGAGATTCAAGTAACTAATTCAAAGCCTGCTATCGTCGAGATTGGCATGCAAGAAGAGGCCAATTCGACCGATTCGGTGGTGATCGTGGCCTCGCCCTTCAAGCAGCAAGAAGAGGCTCCCCTCTCATTGAGAACGATCGGTACCAGCGAAATCAAACGCAATCCCGGTGGTAATCGAGACATCTCTAAGGTGATCCAATCTCTGCCCGGTGTGGCGAGTACGGTTAGCTTCCGCAACGATATTTTGATCCGAGGTGGAGGGCCAAACGAAAACCGTTTTTATATCGACGGTATCGAAGTGCCCAATATCAATCACTTTGCGACCCAAGGCGCCTCTGGAGGACCTGTCGGTTTGATCAATGTAGACTTTATTGGCGAGGTTGATTTTTACTCAGGGGCTTTCCCGGCCAATAGAGGCAATGCCCTCAGCTCCGTCTTCGAGTTTCGCCAAAGACCCGCTCGTGATGATCGCTTAGGGGTTACTGCGACCTTAGGTTCTAGTGATGTTGCTTTGACCCTAGAAGGCCCGTCCGGAGACAATAGCTCTTTTCTCTTTTCGGTGCGTCGCTCCTACCTTGGCTTACTTTTCAAAGTCCTAGCCCTCCCCTTCTTGCCCAACTACAACGACTACCAATACAAGCATAAATTTCGTTTTGGCCAGCGACATGAACTTAATATTGTGAGCTTGGGTGCATTAGATGAGTTCGCACTCAACTTGGGAGCTGATTCTACGGACTTCCAAAAGTATGTACTCGGCAATCTCCCGGTACAAACCCAATGGAACTATACGATCGGTGCTAGCTACAAATACTATGGGGATAAAGGCTTCTGGACCTTGGTCGCGAGCCGCAATATGCTCAACAACAATGCTTTTAAATACCCCGATAACAACGAGTCCCTCGAACGCTCATTTGATTATACCTCCCGTGAGATTGAAAATAAACTGCGCTTAGAGCATACCTTACGCCAAAACGGTTTCAAACTCAATTATGGCGTGAACTATGAGTACTCCAAATACACCAATGAAACCTTTCAGGTCTTACCAGTCGGCGGCGTAGTGGACTTTGAATCTGAGCTCAATCTCAACAAATACGGTGCTTTTGCACAGATGAGCCAGCGCTTATTCAACGATCGCCTGATCCTTTCCTTAGGCGCCAGGGTAGATGGCAATGATTTTTCGGAGGAGATGCTAAATCCTTTAAATCAGTTCTCTCCTCGCTTTTCGGCCTCCCTTCGGGTAACGCCAGAGCTGAGCGTCAACTTCAATACGGGCATCTTTTATCAATTGCCTCCTTATACCGTGCTTGGTTTTAGAGACAACTTTGGGGCGCTCGTCAATGACGAAATCACCTATATCCGTAACCGCCAAATGGTGGGAGGCATCGCTTATACGACCAATACCAATACCAAAATTGCGGTCGAAGCCTATTACAAATACTACAACAACTATCCTTTCCTCGTCAGAGACTCCATTTCCCTAGCCAACTTTGGCGGTGATTTTGGGGTAGTGGGCAATGAGCCTGCTTCTTCGATCTCTGAGGGCCGCACCTATGGGATGGAATTTTTGCTTCAGCAGCGACTATTCAAGGGTTTTTATGGCATCATCGCTTATACCCTGGGTTGGAGTGAGTTTCAAGACAAGAATGGAGAGTTTGTGCCTTCCTCATGGGATAGCCGCCACATCATAGCCTTGACCGCCGGCAAAAAGTTCAAAAAAGACTGGGAAGTGGGCCTCAAATGGCGCTTGACTACGGGCACGCCTTTTACGCCTGCTAATGTGGAGCTTTCTAGCCTGCGATCTGTTTGGGACGTCGCCAGAGTAGAGATTCGAGATTATGACCTCCTCAACACTCAAAGAATAGGGGCCTACCATCAATTGGACATGCGCGTGGACAAAAAGTGGTTCTTCAACAAATGGAGCTTCAACCTCTTTCTCGACATTCAAAATGTATATGGCTTCTCGCTACCAGGACCACCTATCTTGGACGTAGTCAAGGACGAAAATGGCCTTCCACTGGTCGATCCTTTGGATCCTTCACGATATCAAACCCGTTTCCTCGAAAATAGCCTCGGTATCTTCCAGCCTACTTTGGGAATCGTGCTTACCTACTAGACAGTTTTTATTTACGAGACCAAGCGGCGCACCCAGTTTTGGGTTGCGTCGTTTTTGATTAGGGGCTACTGCTTCGCAGAACGCTTCTAATCGTTCCGCGCAGCGGCAAATAAGCCCCAAACCCTCACTACGAAAGCTCAAGTCCCGCCAACATTTGTATGTATAGCTCAACCCCAGCTTCGATCTCCGATAGCAAAATATACTCATCCGCCGTATGAGAGCGTGCCGAATCTCCCGGTCCCATTTTGAGGGTCGGGAAGGGCATCAAGGCTTGGTCTGACAAAGTCGGTGAACCATAAGTTTTACGCCCAAGTGCTTGTCCTCGGCGCACGATCGGATGATCCGGTGCGAGACGCGAAGAATTGAGGCGAAAAGAACGCGGCTTGACCTCGCATTGGGTATGGCGATTGATGATCTTGAAAGCCTCTTGGTTGCTGTAAAGCTCATTGGTCCTTACATCCACCACAAAGTGGCACTCATCAGGTACCACATTGTGTTGAGTTCCGGCATTGATCTGAGTAAGGCTCATTTTGACCGGCCCAAGAAAATCCGAAACTGCCTCAAATTGATAGTTTTGAAACCAATTGATGTCTGGGATCGACTGGTATATGGCATTGACGCCTTCATTGCGGGCTGCGTGGCCCGATTTTCCCTTGCCGTAGCAATCAAGTACCATCAGGCCTTTTTCGGCGATAGCAAGCTGCATTTTGGTAGGCTCTCCCACGATGCCGAGATCGATCCTACCCAGCTGGGGCAAAATACTAGCGATCCCATTGGCTCCGCTAATCTCCTCCTCAGCGGTCGCGGCCATGATCAAGTTGAAAGGCAAATCTACCTGCTCGTAATAATGCAAAAAGCAGGCAATCAAACTCACCAAAGGGCCGCCGGCATCATTACTGCCCAAGCCATAAAGGGTGTCCCCTTCGACTGTGGCGGCATGCGGATCGCGGGTCCAGTCTTGCTTGGCTTTGACCGTATCGTGATGTGAGTTGAGTAGGAGGCTTGGCTTTCCTGCGGAGAACGCACGGTTTTGAGCCCAGACATTGTTGCCTTGGCGCTGGATGCTGACTCCCTGTGCTTGCAAAAAGTCCGCGATACAGTCTGCAGTCTGGTCTTCCTGCCGACTCAGCGAAGGAATTTGAATGAGCTGCTTGAGCAAATCAATGGCGGCTGGCGTATGCTTGGATGTTCCCATGGCACAATTTGGGGAGTATGCTGGCTGCACGCAAATTTTGGGCTTAGATGTCTTGGGTTTTCCGCTTCCCGGAACGTTTATTCTTGCACGTATGCCGCCACCGAGAGCAGCGTTCTGCGCAGCAGCTAAGGATCGTGTACTCAATAACTGTCCGATTGGGCTTGCTTCTTTGCCCAAAACCTGCGTTACAGAAAGCCTCATTTAGCCCGCTAAACTCGATTTATGCGCCTTGGTTTTGTACAAAGCCACTACGCCCTCTCTGGACACTAATTGATCTCTCGATCCTAAGCCCCAAAGCGGCATCTATGGTATGGCATTATTGGGTGCTCTCTGCTATCCAGTTTTTTAATATCGGCACCAATCCCTCACTGTGTTTTACCCAGTTAAAATGATCGAGCTTGTGCCCGGCGGCTGTCTGGGTATAGGTTTGGTAGGTTTTGGGCGCTTGGGGAGAGAGTTTGTTGAGTAGGTGTTCGGTGGCCTTTAGCGGGGCGAAATCATCGCCTTCGATCGTGATGGCGAGTGCTGGGGTGGTGAGTTTAGCCATGGCCGCTTCATAATCAAACTTACTACCCTTGGGTAGATAGCGTCCATCCATGGCATTGAATCCCCAGTCGCGCATTACTGTGCGAGCTTCTCGGCCTCCAAAGCCCAAGTATTTGCCTTGGTGAAAACCAATAATCCGACTCATGAGACGAAAAAATTGGCTCGCAAAAAGGATACGCAGCCGCCCGATCCCTGACCACGATTTGTAGTAAACCGTACAAGATGCAATGACCGCAAGGCCCGTAAATTGCTGAGGATAGCGGGCAGCGTATAATAGCCCGATTTGACCGCCTAGGCTATGCCCTATGAGATAAAGCGGGCGATCTGGATAAGTACTTTTGAGGTGAGAAACTATTTCGTGCAGGTCTTGTACCAAGCTTTCATAACCAAAATCTACCTTGCGGGAGGCGCGCTCACTGGACTTGCCTAAGCCTCGGTAATCTACGGAGACAAATTGCATAGCTGCTGCGACTAAGCGTTCCGCGAGTAGCGGGTAATAAGAAGCTCGTACGCCCATGGCTGGCAATAGCAAAACCAAAGGACCCTTCTCCCCCAAATGATTGAGTTGGTTGCTGCTGCCATCTCTAAAAGTAAAGCTTTCGGGGCGCATGATTAGTAGAGTTTGTATTGGTTAAATCGACAGTCCAAAGGCCCATTGAAGAGCTGTATCTTGCGATCTGCTTTGAGGCCGACGCGTTTCATCGCGGCGAGATTGCTGCTCAATACCCAGGCTTCGCTGCCTTTGTATTGCTGCTTAAATCGATCGCCAATATCTTTATAAAAACCATCAATTTCTGCCTGTTCCAATCGTTCCCCATAAGGCGGGTTCATGACCAAGACTGCCTCTTTGGCCAAAGGGTCGATCTCAAAAAAATCGCCTTCCTGTACCCAAATCTGCTCTGAAAAGCCCGCGGCCTCTATGGTTTCTTGGGCGAGTTTGACATAGGGCGGATAGAGCTCAACCCCATAGAGAGAGCTTTCGAGTGGCTGCTGGTTTTTGCGGACTTCGCGTTTGAGTTTGTTGAATAAGGGCAGGTCGTAATTGCGCCAGTTCATAAACCCAAAGCGTTTGCGGAGCATACCGGGACCCATTTTGCTGGCCCACAAGGCTGCTTCGATCAAGATGGTTCCCGAACCACACATGGGGTCTATCAAGGGTTTTTTGCCCTGCCAACCCGATAAGGCAATCATGCCCGCCGCTAAGACTTCGTTGACGGGTGCTTTGTGGCCACTTTGGCGATAGCCGCGTCTATGTAGAGATTCTCCCGAGCTGTCGAGCATCACACGCACTCGGTCCTGATTGACGTGAATATGGATACGTTGGTCAGGATTTTGGGTATCAACCGAAGGTCTACGGCGATATTTGGCGCGAAACTGATCTACTAGGGCATCCTTGCTTTTGAGGGCTACAAACTTAGAGTGCCTAAAAAAATCTGATTTGACGGTGCTATCAATAGCAAATGTCTGGGTGATCCCCATATAACGCGGCCAGTCCAGCTCCTGAATCCCCCGATAGAGCTGCCGTTCATCTCTTGCCTTGAACTCATAGATGGGCATCAAGATGCGCAGAGCAGTATGGAGACAAAGATTGGCTTTGTAGAGCAGTGCTAGGTCGCCATCAAAGAGTACGGCTCTTCGCCGAACGCTAATATTGAGCGCGCCAAGGGCTCGTAGTTCATCGGCGAGTACCTCTTCTAATCCTTGAAAAGTTTTGGCGAGATAAGTTTGAGTAGTATCGGTTGCAGACAAAGTCAGGGGATATGGATGATTATTTTTCCAAACCGTATTGGGGCGGAATATCAATTTTCCCGTAAGATAATAGGTCTTCGACAAAGTTGTGTTCAACCACGTTATCAAATATCATTGGTTGATTGATGTCCAAGCCTGCTTGTTCGGCCGCGCGCTGAGCGTGGGCCTCTGGTTGTTGGTTGATACGACCGATACTGGTAAACACGGCATTGTAGCGAATTTGATTGCCGGTCATCTGCTCATATTGCAAGCCGTCTAAGTAGCGATTGGCCCGTGGCAAACCCGCGATGTCTATGCCTCTTGGGCCGATGATGAGGTTATGCTCTGCGACTATATTGGAAGAAGCCGAGATATAAAATCCCTGCTTCGTATCGCTAATAAGGGTATTGTTACGTACGATGCTTTGGCGACT
>JBCAWW010000267.1:0-7212 GCA_038534415.1 Bacteroidota bacterium
TCTACTTACTAAACATCACCACCCTAGAAGGTCAAGTCAGCCTAAAACTCATGATTACCGATTAATTAGTGATTGATTCATATTGGCGTCGGTCTTTTAGGCCGGTGCTTTTTAGTTTTGGGATTACCGCTTCGCGGAACGCTTCTCTCTGTTGGGGAAGCCTTGTCGTAGCTAGCTTAAATTTGCTCTAAGCTAGCATAAGGACAAATAATTAGGTCGACACTATAGGGACGTGTCTAATAATCTTGGTATTGGAGATAAGCGTTCTGCGAAGCCGAAACGCCAAAAACGAAGCCACTCAAACGCTGCAATGCCCGTCCAAAACAAGCACTAGCCCAAATCAGGCATGAATTGTTTCATTTAATACGATAGAGCGATATATTTAAAGTCATGAAGAGAAGGAATGCTCGCAACCTAAACTTGTTAATCTCTCTGACTTCCCTCGCCATCCTTTTGCTGGCAGGAGCAGGATATTATTATATCTACGTCCAAAATCGTGAAGCTTACCTACATCAGCGACACTTTCGGGTCTTGGAGCGGATTGGCGAAAATATGGTGGCGCTCAATGAAACCTATCTCTCCAACGCCAAAGCCAATGGGGCTCAGAGTCTTAACGACCTCAAACAACAAGTTCGAGAACTGGTAAACGAGGAAATCAATCGAGTCAATCAAGCTCGCAAAAACGATCTGGCCCGCCAAACCCAAGCCCTCAATCAGGCGCAAAGTTTAGCTGGGGAAAGTCTTAGAAGAACCAAAACAGTTGAGACTGTTAGTAGTCCGGCGATCCCACTTTTTTCGGCCAATGCTCAAGTGAGCATCAAAAGCAATCGTAGTTTTCAGGTGGAGGCTCCGGGACGCTCTCCTTATACCCTCAGTTTTGAGAAGTTTTCAGAAAAATATGGACAGAGGACCAATCTTGAATACGAAATAGACCTGCTGAGCACCGCTGAGGCCGAAGCGCTTTCCAATGATACGCCTATTACCCTCGCGCCGCGCCAAAAGGATCTACAATGGGAAATTCAATACTCTATCCCCATCCGAGATGCGGCCGTAGACGGTGCTTTATTGGTCAAATTGTCGCGTAGTATGGATGACTTTATGGGCTCCATCATGCGGGAAGATGTCTTTCAGGATTTTGTGATTCTCAATCGCGGCTTGAAAGATGACGGAAGCGAAGACTTAGAGATCGTCTATGAGACTTTTGACAACTACTTTGTCCCTCAATTACTGACTCAAAATCTGGATTCCATTCGGAGTCTACAGATCAAAAAAGGGGAGGGGGCAGCTTTAAGTGAATTGCCCTATTTGGCTCACTTACAGGCGGTTCAATTCAATCAATATCAATTGATCCTCTGTGGATTGATCGAAAAAGATCAATTTTCAAGGGACCGTCGCAAAATTTCTACGCTGCTCGTATTGATCCTGCTGATTTTGGTCCTTTTACTGGTACTGGGGATACCGCTGCTCAAACTGGGACTGATCAGCGATAAAGAACGGATGAAGATCAGCGACCTATTGTTTGCCACTACCTCGGCGATATTTGGGTCTTCCTTGTTGATTTTGCTGCTATTTGATTTATATACCTACAATGGTCCCGGGGAGCAGCAAAGCAAGCAGCAACTTGTTGATTTGTCTGAGGAGATCTCTTCTTCTCTCTTCGATGAGTTAGAAAATATCTATTCCCAGTTGATGCATTATGATACACTTGATATCGAGCATAGGCAAAATAGACTACGTTTGATCTATGATGATCCTGATAGTCTAGTCCTCTATCCTAAGCATTATCCGTTTTTTACGAGTGTCTATTGGAGTAGCTTGGCTGATTCCATCGGACTGGAGTGGACCGTTCGGCCGCAGGCCACCCCCCAAGTCAGCTTGTCTGGTCGAGAGTACTTGGAAAGCGTCAAAGAAGGTCGCACCTGGCCCTTGGGCAAGGTAAATGGCCGTAAGCAATTTATGCTCGAATCGCTATTGACACGTACCAATGGCGAAAAATTAGGAGTGGTATCCAAATCTAGCGCCACCAATCTGGGCCCAGAAGGCAAGCAAAAACCAGCCTCAGCGGTATTTTTGACGAGCTATTTATACTCTGTAATCCAACCTCTTTTGCCCAATGGCTTTGGTTTCACCATCGTCGGCGAAGACGGCAAAGTTTGGTTTCACTCAGATAAAAGGCGCAATCTCCAGCACAACTTTTTGGAAGAAACCGATAATTCTTCTATTCAATCAGCGATTTACAATCGCTCTGCCCTTTATACCAGTGGGACCTATTTGGGAGAGGATTATAACTTTTATATCCAGCCGCTAGATCAGTTGCCTTTGCATCTGGTAACCTTCCGCAAAAAAATCTATGACCGGACGACGCATGAACAAATCATCAGTTTGTCCTTTTTATTGATTTTGATCTCTCTGACGATAGGCTTGGGTTTCGTAGGCTTGTTGGCATTGTTCAATCCTTCGAGCCAAATCTTGAAACAAGATCGCTACGTCTTTGACTGGCTACGACCGAGTCGCATGAACCGCGGCCGATATCAATTGATCGCAACCGCCAATATACTTACCCTGCTACTAGGCGTCTACTTTACCCAAGGGGCGGGGGCGCCGGTAGCTTTGAGTATTATTGCTCTGAGCTTTGTTTATGCCTTCTTGATCGCCTTTTTCCTCCTCAATCGCAACCAACGAAATGAGTTTTTATGGCAAAGTCATCGCTCGGTAGTGTTTACCACCTTTGCGATTTTGATCTTATTTAATCTCTTGCTTGATGCTGTATTGATCAATCCTGATTCTCTGCAAGTACGCTTATTTCAGTTGATTCCGGGCTTTGTTTTGGTTGCGATCATTGCACGCATATTCTATCGTTATATCACTGGTGGCAATAAAAAGAGCGTTTTTAATGCCAAGAGAAGTCTTGAAGCACTCCCCGAAAAGCCAGATATCTCTGATCGGATTTACTACCATTGGGGACGGGTCGATCGCTTGATCACTTCTCTACCCTTAATCCTCGAATCGATGGTCATGAATACGATTTATTGGTTTGGCAAGCGGGGTATCCGTATGGGGACCCAGCGGAGTTATCGACTGTTTTTGTTGAGTTGGTTGGCGGTGATTGGCATCTTCCCCGTGATTAAGTTTTACGAAGTAGCCTATAATAGAGAGCTCAAACTACAGATTCAGCATAGTCAAATCCAGTTTTCCAGAGACTTTGCCGCCAGAAGTTTAGAGATTGATCAGCGCTATCTAGACATTCCATTTCCGGATTCTTTGCAGACTCAATTAAAGCGTCTGGGGGTTTATACGCAGCCTTATTTTAAAACAACTTTTACTGCGGATTTGCTGGAAGGCACGCAGGTCGATATCAAATATCCGGTCTGGCGAGATACGATTCAGATTTCAAAAGCAGTGATCAGACCAGATGCCAAGGAGTATTTACTTGAAATCACTTTTGATACCTGTCTGCTTAGCAGAACGATGCCTTGGGGACTAGGACGTTATGAGCGAACGGGCGTGGCCTCGGTTTTTGCGGATCAGCCCAATTATCAAGTGCGCTATATGGTCTGGCGTGTTTCGGATCGGAAGCTAGGCTTTGAGGTGCGTTTGGAGCGTACCGAGACCCTACGGACAAACGCCTCCGAGCAATTAGACTACCTCTATGAATTGCATGAAAAACCCATCGAGGTATCTTTCATGATCAATGAGCAGGTCGCGGTAGAAGCCGAAATCGCTAATCCCGAGATCATCACCAGACGGATGCTCAAGCCAGAAAATATGGCCGAAAAGAGTGAGCCCTATGTCTTGCTCGATAGTCTGTTTTCTGCTTTTCGCCCTAGCTATAATGAAATCGTCCGCCGCTCGACCTACCTCAATCGCAACGCCAGTGCCGATAGCATCTGGACTTGGTACGAACAGCCCGAATTGATGGAGGTCAGGCCTTCGGACAGCAAGTTGAGCGTTCTCAGCAAGAGAGTCTCAAAACTCATCTTTCAAGAAAAGAGTGGCTTGCAATTGACCTCAGAGCTACCGCAATATAATTTTCCTAGCCTTTGGGATTCTCCTTCCTTTAGCGGTACCCGCTTTTGGATCTTCTTTGTGGTCTTGGTGGTTATCTTCTATCTCCTGATAGACTTTGTCGTATACCGCTTCTTTGCTCAGAATACGCTTTACCTGAGCGCACCCGATGCAGTCTCTGCTCGCAAACATCTCAAAGAAACCCAAGAAAATATCTATCTGGTGGTGCCCCCACGGCCCTTGGAGACAGATTATCTGGTCATACTGGAAAACAAAATAGCTAAGCTAGTAGAGGAAAGAGAACTTCCCATCGATTATCAGCGGGAGCATTACTACTTTGATCTCTCTAGAACAGAAGATTTTAAGCGCTTAGATGCCGCTTTAAAGGCCCACCAAGCCAAGCAGACCAATCTGCCGCCATTGATTATCTTGGACAACTTTGAGTCCCAGGTATATGATCAGACGCTTACTGAGCAGAAACAAAATGTGCTGGACCACCTACTTTTATGCCAAGTTCAAATCATCATTCTTTCGGTGCAAGAACCTCTAGAGGTTTCGCGTCAATTGTCTCGAAATAGTGAGGAAGATGAGGAAATAGACGTCATCGCCCAAAGGCAATGGAGTCAGTTGCTTAGTAATTTTAGTCAACTATACTTCCCGCTAGAAAAATGGCAAGTCCTTAGCAATCAGCAAGAGGCCGAGAAATACGTTCAGCGAAAGCATAGTTTCCTTTATCTCGCGGAGATATCTTATCGTTCTAAAGAACTTCATATCGCCGGCGTTTCCATCAATTCTCTGCAAGGCAAGGCCAATATGGAAAAAGGCTTAGAATACAATGAGCATTCTAGTATTCGAATCGATCAACATATAGATACTCCCTACAAACTCAACATCAAGCTCAAGAAGCTCAAGAAGTGGATAGAGAGCAATACCCATGAACAAATCACGGTGCTCTCCTGTCTCAATCCGACACAGATCATACAGATATATCAGCGCAATCCCAATAAGTATCGCAATCAGATAAGCGATTGGAAAAAACTGTTTGACCTCTTCGACAAAGGGATTCTCTCTGCTCCTCCGCGCAATCTGAGGACCAAAGACCGGATCAGGGAGATCATTCGCAGAGAGTGTGCCCACGGTAAGTTTTTGCAGGGAATCCAAAACGAATTAGTCGCCCAATTAGATACGCCAGGATCGCGCATCAGCAATACGCTTTTTGAAGAAGAAATAGTATTACAAATTGGTATTCGGGCAAAGTTATATTACCACGCATTGTGGAACGCTTGCTCCGAAGACGAGCAATTGCTGATTTATGACTTGGCGCAAGACGGACTGATGAACTCCCGCAATCTGCAAGCCATAGAAGCCCTGCTTCGCAAGGGCATTTTTATCACAGATGAGGATACCATCCATCTGATGAATCGCAGCTTCAGAAACTTTGTATTGACTGTGGTCAAGCCTGAGGAAGCGGTTAAGATGGAGGAGAAGATTCAGGCAGATGCCACTTGGAGTCGGGCTAAGATACCAATTGCCATTATTGTCTTTGCGCTTGCAGCGTTTTTGTACTATACTGACGTTAGTGAAGTACTGAATGAGACTGCAACATTCGTGACGGCAGCTACAGCGCTGATCCCTGTGATCACCAAAATTGTCGCTACGATAGCAGGTGTCAATTTAAGTTTTAAAGATTTTCTCCCTAATCTCAAACGACTACAGAGAGAGGGAGATTAATACTTCCTCCATGAAAGCTTTTGCACCTTTGATCTTTTTGATTGCCTTTTTTATGAGTGCTTTGTCCCTCAAGGGCCAATTGCAAATCAATGAGTTTATGGCGATCAACCAGAGCTACGAACTTTACCCTGATAAACTGACCGTCGATTGGGTGGAGTTATTCAATCCTGATTCTCAGAACGTTCAGCTCAAAGATTACTATCTCACCGATGATCCTAAGGACTTAACCAAATACCGTTTTCCCAGTTTGACGGTTCCGGCAAACGGCTATCGGGTCTTGTATCACGCAGAGGGTAATTTGTCGACCAATCGTAGCTTTCCTTTTGCCTTGGCCGGAGAAGGAGAATTTCTCGCGCTTGTAGCGCCGGATGGCCTTAGCATCATAGATTCGATCAGTTTTGGGCAGCAATACCCTGATCAAGCGTTCGGCAGAGCCGAAAACGGCAATAACTGGGGCATCCTGACTAGGCCCAGCGAAAGCGAACCTAATGCACCCTTAAAAGCGCTTTTGCCAGAAGTGGTTTTTTCCCTTCCCTCTGCAATTTATACCGAAGATAGCCTTTGGATCGAAGCATGGGTCTCGGAGCCTGCTGCGAAGATCTACTATACCCTAGATGGGACTGAGCCCGATAGTAATGCCACGCTTTATGAAGCACCACTCTTACTCACCGAAAGCCAGACCATAAGGGCCAAAGCCTTGCTCGATAGTGCGAGTTCACCCATCAGTAGCTTTGCTACCTATCTCTTGCAGGAGCCTAAAAAACACTATATCCTCAATCTCCATGGACCAGATCGATGGTTTTTTTCGCTAGATTCGGGCCTTCTCCAGATTTCAAAATTTGAGTTAGCTGCTTGGGATGCTCCTAATCCTTTCAATTATTGGGTTGACGCGGAGCTATTTGATGGGGAAGGCGTTCTGCAAAGCAGGCATCAAGGACGACTAAGGCAACACGGAGCGGGCTCTACTTATGGTAAACTCAAATCTATGCGCCTGCACCTCTCATCGAGCCAGGCTATCAAAGGTCCTTTGTATCGGCAAAAACCTGAAATCGATAATCATCGAGTGATTATTATTCGCCAAGGCGGTAATTTTTCTGATTGGACGGGCTTGGCGGTGCAAGATGTATTGACTTCTGAATATCTATCGCGTAAAGGATGGGATTTGGATTATCAGGCTTATCAGCCGGTCAATGTCTATATCAATGGTAAGTTTCATGCCTTGATGTTTTTTGAGATAAATACCCCTCCAGGGAAAATCCTGTAAATCCAACGTATTGAGCTGGATATGGCCAGCGCTAGAAGGTGTAACCGCAAGACTAATCGGGATTCGACTGCCTAAAGAAAAGGCCGTGGCCAATCCTTTGCGTGCCACCTCCTTGTACTGAGGCATCCCCTCCTTGATATAAAACAAATAATCATCCCAATCTTGGATTTGATTTCCCCCAACTTGCAACTTAGGTCGCCATACCACAAGAT
>JBCAWW010000268.1:0-7211 GCA_038534415.1 Bacteroidota bacterium
TGGTGCGATTTGCCCAAACAAGCTCTAGATCTTGGGCTGATAATAAGGAGATGAACCCCCCAAAGAGGAATAATAGTGTTAAGTTTTTCATGTCAAAAAAATATTGTGCTAAGCCAAATATAAGAATCTTGAATATAATTTGAAGTAATTACAAAGCAGCGTTTACTTTTTACCAATCGCCCTGAGTGCATTGCCCGCAAATCCGACAATCTCTTATCTTTACCGCACACCTATTCCTGATTTATGCAAAGATTACTATCCCTACTCAGTTTTTTTCTTTTTACCTTTTCCCTCCAAGCCCAAGACAAACCCAAGTGGGATGTCGCTGAGGCTCATGGACCTAGCCAAGAACACCGTTTCAGCCTCACTGAAGGTACTTGGATGAACCTAGATGTCAGCCCCGACGGCAAGCATATTGTCTTCGATCTATTGGGCGATGTCTACTCCATGCCGATCAAGGGAGGTACTGCCAAACTTCTCAGTGGAGGTGCTCCCTATGAAGTTCAGCCGCGTTTTAGTCCCGATGGCAAGCAAATCCTCTTTACTAGCGATCGCGGTGGCGGGGACAATATTTGGGTGATGAATGTTGATGGCTCTGATGCCAAACAGCTCACCAAAGAATCTTTTCGCTTGCTCAACAATCCCGTCTGGACTCCTGATGGTGAGTATTTTGTAGCGCGTAAGCATTATACTGCAACCCGTTCTCTAGGGGCTGGCGAAATGTGGCTTTATCACATTAGTGGTGGTTCTGGCCTACAATTGACCAAACGTAAAAATGATCAACAGGACGCCGGAGAGCCTTTTGTCTCCCCTGATGGCCGCTACGTCTATTTTAGTGAAGACATGAGTGGAGGGCGCTACTTTGAATACAACAAAGACCCCAACGGCATGATCTATATGATCCGTCGTTTTGACCGAGAGACGGGGCGTACTGAAAATATTACCGGAGGTGCGGGTTCTGCTTTTAGGCCTACGGTTTCACCGAACGGAAAACTCCTGGCTTTTGTCAAAAGAGTGAGAACCAAGACGGTCCTTTATCTGCATGATCTAGAAACAGGTGAAGAATGGCCTGTTTATGACAAGATGACCAAGGATCAGCAAGAAACTTGGGCCATCTTTGGGGTCTATCCTAACTTTGCTTGGATGCCAGATAGTCGAGATATTGTCTTGTATGCCAAGGGCAAGATTTGGCGCGTCAATACTGAGACATTTACGGCAAAGGAGATTCCTTTCAAGGCCAATGTCAAACTGACCATAGAAGATGCGATTAACTTCAAACAAGAGGTCGCGCCAGAGACTTTTACCGCCAAGATGATCCGGCATGCGGTAACCTCTCCCGATGGCAGATATTTGGCGTTTAACGCGGCTGGTCATATTTATCTCAAGGCTTTGCCGAACGGTCAGCCCGAGCGTTTGACGCAGGATGAGCACTTCGAATTTGAACCTACCTTTAGTCCAGACAGCAAAACACTCATTTATACCACTTGGGACGATGTCGAGATGGGTGCTTTGTATAGTATCCCAGTGGCAGCGATAGGGCAGCGCGGCCAAAAAATCAGTGATGAAAAAGGCTTTTATCACGAACCCAAATTTAGCCCTGATGGTCAGCAAATTATCTATCGCAAAGGTCGCGGTAACTCAGTCTTAGGCAATGCCTTTGGCAAAAATCCCGGCATCTATATGATGTCGGCCCAAGGAGGAGCCGCAGAACGAATCTCTGAAAGTGGTAGTGGGCTTCATTTTAATGCCGATGGCAGCAAAATATACTTTCAAACAGGCGGTGGCTTGAGCAAATCGTTCCATGAAATGGATCTCCAAACTCGAAAAACCCAAAAACTCTTTAATTCTACCTATACCAATCGCTTTGTGCCGAGCCCTGACGGAAAATGGCTTGCCTTTACGGAGCTATTCAATGTATACATCGTGCCTTTGACGCGTAGCGGCAATACGATCAATCTGAGTGCCAATACCAAAGCGATTCCGGTCAAAAAAGTGAGTCGTGATGCCGGTACATCTCTGCACTGGTCGGGCGATAGCAAAAAACTACACTGGGTTTTAGGACCAGATTATTATACGCATGAGATCATCAATGCTTTTTCTTTTGTCAAGGGAGCACCGGATAAATTGCCGGCTATGGATACCACTGGAGTGCCAATTGGTTTGACCCTCAAAACCGATATTCCAGCTGGAAAAGTGGCCTTGGTCAATGCGCGTATCGTAACGATGGAAGGCGATAAGGTGATTGAAAATGGCTACATACTCGTAGAAAATAACCGCCTCAAAGACATCGGGGAAGGGCAAAAAAACTTCAACAAAAAAGTGCATGTGGTTGATTGCAGTGGTAAGACGATCATACCTGGTCTCATAGATGTACATGCGCATATGGGCGCTAGCTACAATGGTATCTCTCCTCGCCAGCAATGGTCTTATTTTGCAAATCTAGCTTATGGCGTTACGACCACCCATGACCCCTCTACTAGTACCGAAATGGTCTTTAGCCAATCAGAGATGGTCAAAGCGGGAATTATGGTCGGGCCAAGAGTATATTCTACAGGGACGATCCTCTATGGAGCGGATGGAGATTTCAAGGCCCTAATCAATAGTTATGAAGATGCGCTTTCCAATCTCCGTAGATTGAAAGCGGTGGGAGCGTTCTCGGTTAAGAGCTACAACCAACCTCGTCGCGATCAACGCCAGCAAGTGATCAAAGCGGCTCGTGAACTTGAGATGATGGTATATCCAGAAGGTGGCTCTACTTTTCTCCACAATATGAGTATGATTTTTGATGGCCATACGGGTATTGAGCACTCAATCCCAGTCAATCCATTTTATCAGGATGTAGTAGAGTTATGGAGTCGCAGTGAGACGGGCTATACCCCTACGCTGATTGTCGGCTACGGTGGTCGTTGGGGGGAGGATTATTGGTATGAAAAGACCCATGTTTGGGAAAAAGAACGACTATTGACCTATACCCCCAGAGGGATGCTGGATGCACGTTCTCGTCGTCGTAGCATATTGCCAGATGAGGAATGGAATATGAGTCATATCCTTAATAGCCAGGGCTGTAAGAAGCTAATGGATGCGGGGGTGAGTGTGCAGTTAGGTGCGCATGGACAGTTGGAAGGCTTGGGCGTCCATTGGGAGCTCTGGATGCTACATCAAGGGGGTATGACGCAAATGGAAGCCTTGAGAGCAGCTACGCAATTAGGTGCGGATTATATCGGGATGGGAGACGATCTTGGCTCTCTCACCGAAGGCAAGCTCGCTGATTTAGTGGTAATTGATGGCAATCCTTTGGAAGATATTTACCAAACGGAAAATGTCAGTTACGTCATGCAAAACGGTCGCTTATATGATCCCGCTACGATGAATGAAATTGGTAAGCATCCCAAGGAACGCATGCCTTTTTATTGGGAATCGTTCCGCTCTAGCGAAAACTTTGATTGGCATGGTGAGACACACGGCTTTATGGCTCCACGTTGTGGTTGTGTACACTAATTGACCTTAGGGTCTTTGTCGCGGCGTATCAGTTCGCCGAGGCTGTCAAAATCGCGCTTATAAAATAATCCTACACCAGTCTGACTAGTACTCTTGAGGAGGCTAGTCGGATTGGTTTCTAAGGCTTCTCTTCTAAATACCTCCACCACTAATTCGGAGGATTGGGTACTGATACTCTGAGATTCTGGCTTTGGCAATAGACGGATGATCACGCGTAGATTGCCTACGGATAGATTTGAGTTTTCGGTACCGCCAATGAGGGTGCCATCCCGCTCTATCGTGACACGATCATTGAAGAGTTTATAGGAGACCAGTAAGCTGACATCTTGGAAGTTATTGGAGCCTACATTGACACTCAATTTGTCACTGGTTGCCTGCGAAAGCCAGTAGTTAAATTGGTTACTGATTAGCTCCGATACACTCGAGGAAATCCCTGTGGTCGCCAAATTGTCGCCAAAGCCTCCAATCGGCGCAAAGCGCCGGAAGACCATCAAGCTAAATACTTGTTTATTGAGCTCCTGCTCGTCGTACTGAATCGTACGGAGATAGGAGAGTAGCTCGGATGCGTTTTGATTGTTGAGGTTGGGAAGCTCGATGGAAAGCCCAATAGAGGGTTGCATCAGGTCTCCTTCGAGATGCATCAGTACATTGACCGGAATCTGTTGACTCTGAGAGCTTTGTAAGATGTCCTTGATGTCTGCGTTTACGGGATAATAAGCATCTATATCCATGTCGGCTGAGTAAGGATCTCCAGTCCAACTCAAACGGCCACCTGGCTTTACACTAAACTTTTTGTTGACTACACTTTGGGCTGTAAAGAGGTAATCTCCTTCTGAGATTTCATAATCCCCAGACATATTAAATTTCCCCTCAGTATCAATCTCCATGGTCAATGTCCCCGAACCTCGTCCTCGGATGATGTCGCCTACGCGTTCATCGAAGATCATCTCTATCTCAATATCTTCTGTCACTACGGTGGTAAGGTTGAGCTCAAAGCCTGTCAAGCCCGTTTGATTTTTTGCGGCTTCTAATTCGTCGTCTCCGCTAAAACTGATATAATCCGGACGCTCAAATTCGTTGTAATCTGAAATCGGGATTTTGAGATTACTGCCAGCCCCAGAAGTGGCAAAGGCTGTTACCACGAGATTGTTGAGGTCGCCCGAAATATCGGCAATGCCATTGCGGGCAAAAACTCGCCCGTAAAAGAGATCGTTATCGCCCTTTTGGGTATCCATAAAGAGGAAGTTGCGCATTTGATCCAGCTGAAGGCTAAAGTCAAATTCTCTCAATCCTCGATGGCGTATGGTGCCGTGAAATTCAGCAGTATTGTCGTAGCGGTCATAGAGCTTGATCCGAGGGAAACTGATCCGATCATTATCAAAGTTGATGTCCCCATTGAATCTATAGTCTGTGCGGAAATAGTCGATGCCAAAACGGGCGTCTGCAAACTGTCCGGTCCCGCTTACAACCAGATCTTCAAAGCTGCCAAACAGCCTGAAGGCCTCTAAGTTGACCTTGCCTTCAAGTACTGATAAAGTCGTCTTGACAAATGGATAGGCATAGTTCAAAGGGAAACCTCCACTTGGCGAAAGGATATCAAAGTCGAGGGGTGATTTTTTGTCTTCGGTGGCATAGTTTCCGGCCAGCGTCAAGGTCGTATCGACCCCGTCCCATAAACTCGCCCGCAATGCTAAATCTCCATTGCTTTGGGACCAGGAAACTTTGCTGTAAATATCTCCATAGCCATAGCCATCTAAAGCAAAAGAGTCTATACGGCTTACCCCTTTTATTTCAGGCTTGTAGAGCAGGCTATACATCTCTAGTTCTGCATTGACAAGTCCCGTTGGTTGGTAGATGAGCGGAAATAGGTCATCTAATAGGTTGAGGCTAATCCCTCCCAAAGAGAGTTTCAAAGGGATCTTTTTATCCTTGGCGATCATGCCATCCAAGCGCACATAGCGGATGGAGTCTTGGATCATTAGGTTGCGGATGTCGTAGACCCCGTTGCCCATGATGAGTGAGTCCCCTTCGGTGAACAACAAGGAATCTCCACGGAAGACTAAGAAAGACTGGGCGGAATCGATGCTCGTGCCGATAAAGCCATCTTCAAAAAACTCTGTGGCCAGTTTTAGCTGAGCTTCATTGTGATCTTCCCCTTGGTGAAAAACCAAATCACTTTCAAAGCGATTGTTGACTCCTTGTATGTTGACATCTACGTCTTGCAATTCAAAGCGCGGACCTATTTGCACCGTGTCCAAACGTACTTCTCCCGCAGCAGCGAGCTTGTTTTGATCACTGCGTTTAAAGAGGTCAATACTCAGATAAGGATTGACTAAACGTCCGCCGGGAAATAAGATCGAATCGCTATTTTGAAGGAGAATAGAAAACTGCTCATTGAGCCCAAAACTGATTTCCCCACTCACTAGTGAGCCGGGCGAAACAAAAATAGGCTCATTGAGGAAATCAAAAATCTGGTTGAGACTATCGCGCGCAGCCACTCCAAACAATAAATGTGTCTCGACGCTATCAGGTGCTTTATGGGTGTAATAATCCTGAATCAGGCTATCGTTGTTTTGGAGGAAGAGTCTACTTTCAACAAACAGCCTTTTCAATAGAGGGCCAATGGTGTGGACACTAAAATCACCTGCTAAATCAGCATCCATGAGACTGCTCTTGAGGTTGATATATTTTTGATTCTCAAGGTTGTCGGCTCGCAAATAAAGGTCAGGTACTCTAATGGCGCTAGTATCTGCTGGGCGTTCGAGCAAGGCTTGTTGTAAGGTGACTTGCCCCTGTAGACCATCCAGTGAATCTCCGATCAAATCTACGTTTAAGCCTGAGCTAAGCAGGATTTCTTGAGAGTATAAACCGTAGGTTTTGGTGTTGAGGCGTTTGATGCGACCAGAGGCTTGATACTTTGCTGGCTCATGTTTCCAATCGAGATCTAGTTTCAGATCGGCTAGGCCGAGGCCATCCATGCCAAAGATATTTCCCTGGAGTTGGCGTTCGGCAAGGGCGACATCTAAATACAAAGAGTCCACCTCATAACCCAAAAGGCCAGATTGAAGGATATAAGCGTCTATTTTTGTATCAAGATCATGCAAGTTGCTACCCTTGCCAGATATCCTACCGTTAAAATTGAGTTCCTTGGAGAGATTGTTACCCTCGCCTAAGAGACTGTTTACATCTAGTTTTTGGGTAGTCAGGGCACCTGTGTAGGTCAGCATGTCGCTAAGAGGAGGCAGTTGCAGGTTTAAGTTGAAATCAATGTTTCCAAGATTGGAGCTAAGCGCACCGATAAGGTCAAAATCATAGTAGCCTCCATCAAAAGTGCCAAATAGGTCCATTTGTCTGACTTTGGAGAGTTCCTTCGGAAAACGCTCCGGCCCCAAGACTTCTCTTAGATCCCCAATACCGATATGCCCTTCGCTGATATTGAGTTTGAGTTTTGCTTTTTGGGATTGCAGCAAATCATACAGTTGGCCTCTCAATGCGAAGCGAGTCGAATCCCCCAAGCCGATTTGCAAGGTGTTTAGACGTAAATGCTCTAAGTTGCCTTCTGCGCTACCATGTACTTTCCACAATCCTCCCACAGGTATATCTGTCGGAGAAAAATAGTTGACGGTAGCAATGTCTAATAGGGTGTTTTTTAACTCTACGGTAAATTCTTCGTCGAGCTTAGTATCAAAAAGTTGCCTGAGATTGGCACCTGG
>JBCAWW010000269.1:0-7202 GCA_038534415.1 Bacteroidota bacterium
CAAAAATAGAAATAATTAGAGACCGTCAAAAAAAATCTCCCATGATCGGGAGATTTTCTTTTCAATTATTCGAATAATTAAGTCAAAAAAAGCTTCAAGCTTTAATTTCCGTTAGGATCAATACCCGCCTCTCTGAGACGTGCTTCCTCACGGCGCTTTTGCTCCTCAAGTTCCTTTAACATGGCTTTTTCGGCCCTTTTTTGTGCTCTGTAAGAACGGCGACCCTTTTCGAGACCCATCATTTCTTGGGCCGTCGAATCACTCATTACGGACTCATAACGACGGTCTGCAACTGCGTTCTGATTATTTCTTATTTCTTCCTGATTCTTGCGATACTGCTTTGAAATATAGCGTTCTGCTAGCTCGACATTGCGATACCATTCAAAATATCCGCCGCGTTTATAGAAATAAAGCGCATCATAAGAACCATCAGGTCCGACGTCCCAAATTTCTTTTAACTTTTGATCACCTGCCTTGGGGGTACCCATATGATCATAAACGATCATCTGCTTCTTACCCAAAGGTTTATTTAGCACCCAATTAAAATTTAAGCTAAAGGGTGCATACTCAGAGTATTGAAAAATGGCTCTAAACTTAGGGATTTGATCAAAATAAAAGACGTCAGCGCCGAAAGTGACACGATCTTTTTGCTTTGGGTCAAAAGACATCACCTCGACCATTTTGAGGTTACTCTTTTCATCATTGCCACTCCAACCCATGAGCAAATAGAAATCTTGCTTGATCTTTTTGGGCTTGCCATTGGGGCGCTTACGCTCTGGTGAATAATATTTTAGGCGGTAGCTAGGTAAGTATTGCTGGCCCTTGGGCAGATAATAGAGCGCTCCTAGCCATTCATTATTGTCGAGCAATTCGTTTTCGACCCCTTTAGGCACTTCGTTCATCTCGAAAAGGGGAATCACGATATATTCGATTTTGCCCGTTTCCGGATCGATATATTTGCGTTGCACCACCCCAAAGTGATAATTGTATTCAGGACCGTAGTACTCATCGAGTTTTTTGTCGACGATAAACCAAGTGAAAATGCGGAAGCTATTATCCTCTGGCCGTAGGACAGAGATACTTTCTAAGGCTTCCCAATTATACTCATAGCTCTGTGGATCTTGGAGAGTTTTGAGGAGGAGGCTAGAAAATTGCTTGTTTTGCGCAATCTTGAATTGTAGACTGCTATCAGTCAAAAAAGAGGACGCGTAAGAGGCGAGCTGTTCTTCGACCTGGCCAAGGCTTGATTGGGCCTGGAGGAGAGAAGGAAAAAGCATGCTGAGGACGAGCCCCAAACAGATAAGCTGTTTATTCATCTTAATATGTAGGATAGATTGAGAGTAAGTCTACTTCATATAATACAGCTTAGAAAATAGGTTACGAAATATTAAAAACACAAAACGTTCCAATAGCGAAACTACCAATGGAACGATTTGTCGACAAAAGTTATTATGTATGCTTTCTTACCTTGGGGCAATTAGCTTACCTTTTCATTGTTTTTCTTGCTTTGCAGAACGTGTCCCTTTACCAAATCAGCGCCTTTTTCGCCTATCATAATGGCCGGGGCATTGGTGTTACCAGAGATTACCGTCGGCATAACCGCTGCGTCAATGACTCGCAAGCCCTGAACGCCTTTGACGCGTAGCTCCGGATCAACTACTGCCATTGCATCTGTACCCATCTTACAAGTTCCTACTGGGTGGTAGCAAGTCTGGATGTTTTCCATGATGTGCTTGCGCAGATCAGTCCGGCTGCGGTGAGCCGCAGGGAAGTACATCTCAACCCCCAAATGGCGAAAGGATTCACTATGTACTAAGTCGATGGCCATTTCCATGCCCTCATACATGGTCAGTAAGTCCTCTTCTTCGGAGAAATAACGCGGATTGATCAAAGGGTAAGCCAAGGGATCTTTGCTGCTCAATCGCAATTCGCCGGCACTATGTGGGCGCAATAAGGTTGGCAGGATGCTAAATCCGTCTTCCTTTTTGGGCATAGAATCATAGTCATGCATATCCGTACCATGCGCTGGGGCGAAGTGAAATTGTATATCGGGACGATCTGAGCGCCTAAGTTTGACAAAGGCACAAGCTTCCAGGGGACCACTCGTCAATGGACCAGACTTATTGACAAAGTATTTGACATAATTTCCCAAGGTTTCGGCTCTGTTGAGAGAAGGACCCACTTGAGAGCGACTCGCCATACCCATGATCAGATGATCCTGGAGGTTTTGGCCTACACCCGGTAAATCCACGGCTACCTCAATACCATGTTCCAGCAAATGCTCCGCAGGGCCAATACCCGATAGCATCAGCAATTGGGGAGAGCCAAAAGCACCTGCCGAAAGCAATACTTCGCCACTACAGCGGAGGCTTTTGCGCTTGCCCGCCTGTACATATTCAACCCCAACCGCTCGCTTATTTTCTAAAATGACGCGGGTTGTTTGCGCCTTCGTGATCACCTTGAGGTTGGGACGACTTAGGATCGGCTTCAAAAATGCAGCAGCAGTACTCCAGCGTTTCCCATTTTTGATGGTGTACTGAAAGTAACCGACCCCTTCTTGCTTTTCGCCATTAAAATCAGGGTTGGCTTCGACTCCGCTCTTTAGGGCCGCTTCCTTAAACGCCTCGGCGTAGGGAGATCGAAATTGAGTGTGACCTACATAGAGAGGACCATTTTTGCCATGATATCGATCGTCAAATTGAGCATTGTCTTCAGAACGTGTGAAGTAGGGGAGTACGGACTCAAAATCCCAACCAGGATTCCCTAATTCTGCCCATTCCTCATAGTCCAATTTGTTGCCTCGAATGTAGGCCATAGCATTGGTAGAGCTACAGCCTCCCAATACCTTGCCGCGAGGCTGGGCCATGATGCGGCCTTCCATCTCTTCCTGAGGCACAGTCTCGTATGCCCAGTCTACCTTACTATTGTGGAGCTTGATATATCCAGCTGGAACGTGAATTTCCAACTTGCTGTCTTTCCCTCCTGCCTCTAAAAGGACCACATTGACTGCGGGGTCCTCGCTCAATCGGTTGGCGAGTACGCAACCTGCTGAGCCTGCGCCCACTATGATATAATCTATATTGTTCATGCGAGTAAAATGAAGTAGTATGCATGCATAAGATAACGAAAATCAAAGTAAACTAAAAAAGACGAAATAGTTTTCTTTTATGCCAAAATTGATCATTAGTCGTAAAGGATTTGATTCTGGGACGGGGGGAGCGCCCAATCCGCGAGTAGGCAATCAGCTATATGCTTTGCCGATACCGCAGGCAGGTACGGGAGTATTTTATCAGGATTTGAAATGGGACGAGGAGAATGACTATCTCAGTCAGATGCAGCAGTTGGGGATTACTTTTTACTCTGAAGCGCACTTAGATCCTGATTTGGTAAAAGGCCAACTTAGCGACCGATTAGAAGCTTGGCAGCCTGCTTTTGGGCAAACGGGCGCTGCTGCTTCACACTTGCAAGATCAGGGGGTAGGTGTGGGCGATTTATTTCTGTTTTTTTCCTGGTTTCGCGAAGCGGAACGCAATGAGAAAGGCGTTCTCCGATATAGGAGTAAAGCCCCAGACCAGCATATCTTTTATGGCTATCTCGAGGTGGGGGAGCTGATCAACTTATCTAAACAAGAAACTCCTGAGTGGGCCCATCGGCATCCACATCATGTGTTTCGAGATCGCTATGATCGACAAGGCAATTTGCTTTACGTCTCCGCCGAACGCTCATCTTATTGGCCGGGTTTGCCCGGAGCGGGCGTTTTTGACTTTCGCGAAGATCGAGTCTTGACCTTAGCAGGAGAAAACCGCTCTGTTTGGCGTCTGCCGGATTGTTTGTTTCGCAAAGGCCATTGTCGTCTTTCATATCATGAAAAGCGTCAGGGTACCGCTATTCGCGGAACGTCTGGTCAATGGCGTCGCCTACAATCCGTAGCCCGTGGGCAGGAATTTGTGTGTGAGATGACGCCTCGGATTCGAGAATGGGTTTCGACCATATTGTAGTTTCGGCATGCCGAAACTATTCTTTCTCTATTTCCTGAAATATCAGCGACAAAATCACCACCAAAACACAGCCAATCAAATTGTACCAAAGGAAGCCAAAATCCCATTCGGGTTTGAGCTTGGTCATCACATAAGCGCCAATCGTGAGGGCTTCTACGATCACTCCCGCCCAAAATACTGCGGTGCCTTTGACACTTTTAAAGAAAAACGCCACCACAAACAGCCCTAAAATCGTCCCATAAAAGAGGGAACCGAGGATATTGACTGCCTGGATCAGATTACCGACTTGGTTGGCAAAGAGGGAAACCCCAATGGCGAGTACCCCCCAAGCAAGGGTGGTTAGGCGTGAAATATTAAGAAAGCGTTGGTCGGAGCCCTCTTTGATAAACACCCGCCTAATAATATCTACCACGGTTGTGGTCGCCAATGCATTGAGCTCTGCTGAAGTAGAGGACATGGCCGCCGCGAGTATGACCGCGATCAATAATCCGACCATGCCCGTGGGCAAATGATTGAGGACAAAGGTCAAAAAGACTTGGTCGGAATCATTATCGTCATAAAACTCATTATTGGCTTTGAGAAGGGCTTTGGCCTCCTTGCGCACGGTGTCGTACTGCGATTGTAAGGCATTGATCTCAACGAAATCAGCATGAGAGCTAGTAATGTCATTGTTATCGTCAGCCAAGGCGATGAGTCGATCCTGCTTGGCATCGTAGATAGAGTCCCAACTTGCTTGTAGCCCTTGATATTGATCTGCGTATTCGGGATTGGCGAGAACGGATTGAGTCTCGTTTTCATTGAAAAAGAGAGGCGGTTGCTGAAACTGGAAAAACACAAACATCATCACCCCCAAAAACAAAATCAAAAACTGCATCGGGACCTTGAAGATGGCGTTAAAGAGCAAGCCAATCCGCATTTCGCTGATAGACTTACCTCCGAGATAGCGTTGAACCTGAGATTGGTCGGTGCCAAAATAAGAGAGATATAAAAAGGTACCTGCGATTAGGCCTGACCAAATATTGTAGCGGTCGGTGAGGTCAAACTCTGTGGTGATGACATTGAGCTTGCCCATCTTGCCTGCGATATGGACGGCGTCTCCAAAGCTGACTTCAGGGGGTAGTTTGAGAACCATGATTACCCCTGCGACTACCATCCCAAAAAGGATCATCGCCATCTGTTGCTTTTGGGTGACTGATACGGCTTTGGTACCACCCGATACGGTATAAATAATCACTACGATACCGATCGCGATACAGGTCCAGTAGATGTTCCAATCGAGCAAGGTCGCCATAATGATAGCAGGCGCATAGATGGTCATCCCGGCCGCAAGGCTGCGGGAGAGCAAAAAGAGCGTGGCTCCTAAAGTCCTGGTTTTGAGGTCAAAACGACTTTCTAGGTATTCGTAGGCCGTAAATACATTGAGCCGATGATAGATAGGGATGGCCACGACACAGATAATGACCATCGCGATAGGCAGGCCAAAGTAAAATTGCACAAAGCGCATCCCATCGTTGAAGCCCTGCCCCGGCGTCGAAAGAAAGGTGATCGCACTAGCTTGCGTCGCCATGACGGATATCCCAATGGTCCACCACTTCATGTCCTTATTGGACAAGAGATAGCCCTTGATATCCTTAGAACCCCTACTTTTCCATACTCCGTATGACACGATCAGCAGGGTAGTACCGATCATGATGAGCCAGTCAATCGTACTCATGAGAAGTAGCGGCTAAATAGATAGAAAAGAATAATCAACACAACAAGCTCAGCCAAAACGAATGTGTAGAGCCCCCGCCAGCTTTTGAAAAGAGGAAAAATTTCTCTCAGCTCTTTCTCTTCTTGCTCTTTGGTGTTTTCGGAGGAGTCAGACATTATTCTGTTTCTTTACCGAGTGAAACGATATTGGCGAAGAGGCGATAAGCCCCCGGGACGCCTGCGGGTAATTCTCTAAAGAATGATAGGCCTGTATAAACAAAGTAGCCATCTCCATATTCTGCTACCAATAAGCTACCCTGCTTAGGCGTTTCACCGGGATCATTTGCTTCAAAGATAGGGGTGTACTCTTCCGACCATTCGCTAGGGAAGTATAGCCCACGTTCTTGCACCCAGTTTTCCATGTCTGCCTCAGTGATTTTGTTGGGGGTATTGAGGACGGGGTGATCTGGCGCGAGGAATTTCATTTCGGCCTCTTCGACTGACACACGATCACGCGAAAGCTTCAGTGGATAAGGACCTGGTTCTGGGAGCAGTAGGCTATAAGTCGTATTGTATTGGCAGATATAGGTACCGCCTTGCTTGACGTATTCCATCAGCTGAGTGTGATGGTAAGGCATACGCTGATTGGTATTGTAGGCGCGAATACCAGAGATCACGGCATCAAATTGTTGGAGGCGTTCGAGAGAGAGATTATCCTCCGTGAGGAACTCTACCTCATAACCGATTTCTTCTAGGGAGGCTGGCACTTCGTCGCCGGAGCCCATGATATAGCCAATTTTTTGGCCTTGCTTTTCCAAGTTTACACGGACTATATTGGTGCTCGCATCATTAAAAATCATCTGGGTTGGGATATGCCCATACGCAATGCTCAATTGTGAGTGAGAACTGGTCTTGCCATCCACGGTGATTTTTGCCTGCAATTGTCCTACACTTTGGTAGGCAGGAGGGGTGATTTGGATAGAAGCGTTGCGCTCAGCGCCCTTGGCTTCAAAATCATAAGACAAAGTCGGCGGTTCTACTTTCCAGCCTTCAGGCACGCTAAACTCGATCCGGGCTTTGGCCTTTTCACTAAAAGATTTGATCAAGAGCGGAACCTCCTGTGCGCCAAGGTCAGAAAACAGATATACTTTCTTATCGATATTGACGGTAACGGGAGGTGCGATCACAAAAGGGCGGTAGAGTTCGCCGACGGCGCGATCCACATAACGATGGACCACCGGCATAGTATAAGCTAAGTCTTCTCCCTCGATCCGAAAGTGAAACTCCGCGGTGATCGCGGGAGGATTTTCTGGCAAACCGATAAGCGTCTGTTCACGCACTTGGAAGATGCCTTTTTTTCCATCTTCAGTGAGCCAGTAAGGTTGACTAACTTCCATGAAAGGGGCGATCTCAAAGGATTGCTTGAGTTCCAAAACCTTCGCGTTAGTTTCCAAAAACTGAGGCGAGAAAAAGTTATTTAGTTGACGCTCTCCATGAGAAAATACCACATTG
>JBCAWW010000270.1:0-7195 GCA_038534415.1 Bacteroidota bacterium
TTTATCAAAAATTATGGCAACCCATAGAGCAAGCGATAGGTAATTGCGAGAGGCTTTATGTTTTACCAGATGGGATCCTCTATCAGATTAACCTTGAAACCATTTGGCAAGCTGAACAAGCATCTTACCTAAAGGATATGCTGGATATTCAAAGGATCAATCATATCACTGATCTATTTTTAGAGTTAGGAGACCACAATGCTAACTCTCCCATCTTGATAGGTGATCCAGACTTTGGTCCCTCGGGTGAGATTGCACCGCTTGCGGGGACTAAGCTAGAGGTAGAAACGATTGAAAGATTACTTTCCCAAAAGGGAGAAGTTTCTCAGGTTTACCTTGGCAAAGCAGCAAGTAAAAAGAATATCCTTTCCGTCAATCAGCCACGGCTCTTGCATATCGCAACTCATGGTTATTATGAAAAGCCTAGCTCAGAGGAATCCTCTATTAGTGGTGCCTCCTTCCAAGCAGCCAATAAGAATCCCTACCTGCAAGCTGGTTTACTCCTGGAAGGAGCAGCCAAGGGCAAAGAAGAAGGATGGGGTTCTCATCCAGGGATTTTGACTGCCATGGAAGCAGCGAACCTTAATCTATTTAATACTGAATTGGTTGTCCTTTCAGCTTGTAGTAGTGGGCTTGGACAGATGCAAAGTGGAGAGGGCGTCTACGGATTGGCCAGAGCATTCCGCGAAGCGGGAGCCCAAAAAGTCATGTATAGCCTTTGGCCAGTAGCCGATAAAGCAACCGCAGATTTGATGAAGTATTTTTATCAATTTTGGCTGGCGGGGAATACTGTAGATGAGGCCTTTAGCCAAGCGCAGGATCGACTACGAGAGCAATATCCTGAGCCTGTTTATTGGGGTGCCTTTTTACTGGTATAAGGCGATCGAGTGAACCAAATATCGAAGCGCCCGTACCTAAAAGCTCATTTCCCCTCAGCAAGTCATCTTTAATTTATTAAAGCACTATCATGACTGTTGAAAACTCAATCCGTAAAAAAATTCTGGCTCGCCTGCGCGCCCTGGAAGTCGAAAAGGACATCCATATCTTGATGGCTATAGAGTCAGGTAGCCGTGCTTGGGGCATTGCCTCGCCTGATAGTGATTTTGATGTGCGCTTTATTTTTTCCCACCCTGTGGAACGCTACCTCTCAGTGCGTGAACCCTTTGATACTATCAATTTGCCGATTGATGACGATTTGATTGACCTCAGCGCTTGGGAATTGCGTAAGACCCTCAATCTCGTCGCAAAGTCAAATGCTAGCCCGCTAGAATGGACCCAATCTTCCATTGTGTACCTAGACCGAGGAGGGTTTATGGCAGCCTTGGGGGAGCTAAGTGAGCATTATTTTCAGCCGAGAGCCTGTGCGCAGCATTATCTTGGTCTTACCCAAAAAACTTGGCTAGGAGAACTGCAAAAGCCCGAATTTAGCATCAAAAAGTACTTCTATGCCTTGCGACCGCTTTTTGCTGCGATGTGGATCGTAGAAAAACAGGAGAAACCCGCCCTGAGTTTTGCGGAGCTGCGAAGCCTAGTGCAAGAGGAGCGGGTGCAGCGAGCCTTAGATGAGCTATTGATCGCGAAAGAAAAGGCGATAGAGGCGGAGCCGATTCGAGCCGTGGGGATTTTACACGATTTCATCGAACGCTCTTATCAAGCTACCTTAGCAAAAGCTTCGAATTTAGACAAGCGCTCGTTCGGCATGGATGAGGCTGATCAATTTTTTCGTCATTGGATAAGTAAATAAGACTTTGTTAACGCTCGATACTATACGGTCCGAAGGTTTGGTCTTGCTGGAAGTCATCAGCGGGAGCCGAGCCTACGGGCTGGATTTGCCACATTCTGATACTGATCTCAAAGGGGTGTTTTTGCTCCCTAAGAACCGCTTCTACGGTTTGGATTATGTACCTCAGATTTCTGATGCTCAGAACGATGAGGTCTATTATGAGCTCGGTCGTTTTTTTGATCTTCTGGCCCTCAATAATCCCAATCTAATGGAGATGTTGGCACCGCCAGCAGCCACGGTGCGTTATCGGCATCCGTTGCTCCAAGGTATCTCTCCCGATCTCTTTTTGTCTAAGCGTTGTCGCCAAACTTTTGCGGGCTATGCCATGTCGCAAATCCGCAAAGCCAAGGGCCTCAATAAAAAGGTGCTCAATCCGATGCCCAAAGAAGAAAAAGGGGTGCTGGATTTTTGTTGGGTTCAGGTCGGAGGCAATAGCGTATCGCTCAAAGATTGGTTGACCCAAAAAGATTGGCGGCAAGCGCTTTGTGGCCTAGTCAATCTGCCGCATATGCCCAAGGTTTATGCGCTTTATTACGATCATGAGGCTCAGGCTAGGGGAGAGGAGCGTTCCACGAAGGGGTACAAAGGCATACTACAAAAGCCCAATGCCAATGATGTCGCGCTTAGCTCGGTAGCAAAAGGGGTAAATCCTGATGCTACCATGGTCTTTAATTTGGAAGCTTATCAGGCCTATAAAAGAGAGTACCGTCAATATTGGGAGTGGGTCGAGAAGCGCAATGAGGCCCGCTATCAAGAGACCCTAGGCCACGCCAAAGCCTATGACGCTAAGAATATGATGCACACCTTCCGCCTCCTTAATATGGCCGAAGAAATAGCGCGTGAAGGCATCATCTGGGTCCGCCGCCATGACCGAGAAGAATTGCTCAAGATTCGCAGCGGGGCCTATGAATATGAGGAATTGTTAAAGATGGCAGAAGCAAAATTGGCTTCAATAGAGGAGGCCTATCAAACATCTGACCTTCCTGACAGACCTGACCGCCTAGCGATAGAAAGGAAGTTAGTAGCGCTACGAGAACAGTTTTACAGCTAAGCCTTCTGCTTCAGTTTTAGCTTTTCTGCCTGCAAAAATTCCAAACTGCTTTGGATCTGCTTATCAATGTCCTTGATCCGCATGATGGTGTAGATCAAGCTGCGCTTTTTACCTTCGGTGATTGTGTCATAGATGGATTTGGCTTCAGGGTCCTGCTGCAGCAGAACGTCTAGCACCTCTGGCACCGCCACGCCTAATGGGTTGGGATCTTCCTTGATCTCAAAAGTGATCGTGTCTCCTAGTTCTTTTCCGATCTTTTGAAGATTTTTGGTGGAAAGGATGATAAAGAAATTCCCATCTCCCAAATGGTTGAGCCCACAGGAGTAGCTTAGGCTGTCATCAAGGGTACAGACCAATCTTGTTGAACGCTTCTTTTCGAATTGATTGACCGTTTCAGCTGTTATTTTGAGGAAATAATATCCTCCCTTACGTTTTTCTAATTGGCCGATTTTCTGTTCAAAACGAAATGTAGGCATGGAGAAAGCTTATTTTCTCCTTAACACCAAAGCAGTCCGATTTGTTACGTAAAGACTGAGTTGTGGATTGCCGTATTCATCCTCAATGGTGTGATGGCTGACCGTATCATCGATCCTGCCATGACCTCCCAAGGCTTTGGCGTCACTATTGAGAATGATCTCATATTCGCCGGCTTTGGGCACGTAAAATTTATAGTCGGCTACCGAACGATTGACATGAAAACTCAGCACAAAGATGAGATTGTTGCGCTCATAGATGATGACTTTATTTTCGGTGTCGATATTAAGTTCCTTTGCTGGTAAGGCGCTCAATACTCCATTTTGGCCCAATACGCCAATCATGGCACCTTCAAAATCATTAAGGTATTGATATTTTAAATCCTCTCGATCTACCAGGGTCCACTGCCGGCGAGCGTATTTGTAACTCCAGTCGTTGCCTTCGCGTGGGAAGTCGATCCACTCTGGATGTCCAAATTCATTGCCGATAAAATTGAGATAGCCCTCTCCGCCAATACTAGCGGTAAACAAGCGAATCAGCTTATGCAGTGCCATACCACGATCGATGACTGGATGCGGGTCGTCTACTTGCATATGCCAGTACATTTCCTGATCCATGAGCCAGAAGGCCAAAGTCTTATCTCCTACCAGCGCTTGGTCATGCGACTCGGCATAGGCGATGTTTTTTTCTTTCCAGCGACGATTGTTGAGGGTGTGCCACATTTCGTGGAGGTTCCAATCTTCGTCGCGATAGTGTTTGAGGACTTTGATCCAATAATCAGGAATGCCCATGCCCAGACGATAATCAAAGCCAAGCCCGCCTTCTTCTACGGTCCGACAGGTCCCAGGCATCCCGCTCATATCTTCGGCGATACTGATGGCGTCTGGACGAATTTGGTGGATCAACTCATTGGCGAGTTGGAGGTAGGTAATGGCATCCCACTCAACGCCATCTTTGAAGTATTTGTCGTAGTGATCAAAGCTTACGTGTTCACCGTGATGAAAGTATAAGATAGAGGTGACGCCATCAAAACGGAAGCCATCAAAGTGAAATTCCTCTAACCAATAGGCAATATTGGAAAGCAAAAACTGCTGAACTTCCGCTTTGCCATAGTTAAATAGTTTGGAGTCCCAGCCTTCATGCTCACCGCGACCTCCGGGATGGAAATACTGATCGTCAGAGCCATCAAATTGATTGAGGCCTTCGGCTAGGTTTTTGACGGCATGAGAATGCACGATATCCATTACCACAGCTATGCCCAGGCTATGTGCCTTGTCAATTAGAGCCTTTAGGTCTTCAGGGGTGCCAAAGCGCGAGCTGGCCGCAAAAAAGTTAGATACATGGTAGCCAAAGGAACCATAATAGGGATGCTCCTGTACGGCCATCATCTGGATGGTATTGTATCCCAAAGCATGGATACGGGGGAGGACGTTTTCTGCAAACTCTGCCCAAGTGCCAACCCCTTCTTTTTCCTGGGCCATGCCTACATGGCACTCATAGATGATAGGAGCTTGATTGCTCGCAATTTTAAATTTTTTATCCGTCCACTTAAAGGACTGTTTAGGCGCCCATACTTGACCCGAAAAGTCATAAGTCTCTTCATTTTGTACGGTTCTTCGTATGTAAGCCGGGATACGATCATGCTCGCCGGCCGCACTGATGACACGTACTTTAATGAGGTCTCCATGCTTGAGTTTATCGCCTGAAACTTGGCATTCCCATACATCTCCTTCCCCTCTGCTGAGAGGATTGGCCTCGGTATCCCAGGCATTGAAGTCTCCTACTAATGATAAGCGTTCTGCCGCAGGCGCCCACTCACGATAGTGCCAAATATTATTTTTTGCATCAAAATGAATCCCTAAATGATCATGTGCATGTGCATATTTGTAAAGGCTCCCATGCTTGGCCGCAATGGCTGCCTCTGCATCTCTACAACGCTTACGACGGTCGAGGATGTCTGCTTCATAAGGAGACAACCATGGATCATCTTGTACGAGGGCAATGCTAGGTTTAGGCTGTTTTGACATAAGTACGCTTGTAAGTATTAGTGGGCCTAAAATTAGGGAAAAAGCGCTTACATATGTAATATTTATTATAAGACACATGTGAATGAAAAAAGATCGTTTTTGGTGGATATTATTCCCTTCCGTAATTATAGCCTTGCTATTGATTTTTTACTCAGGTCAGCAGCCTGCAAAGCATCATCCCGCACCTACTGAGATCAGCAGTAAGCAAAGAGAAGACAAAACCTTTAAGCAAGATCGGAAAGCCTTTATAGAGCAGATGCACAAAGCTGCGCCCGGCACCGATTGGCGAAAAATCGATCAACAAACCCGTCAAACCAAGGCTGAGGCTCGTATGAGTCGTTTCCAATCTATGTCTATGCAAAGAGGAGCCAATCCGGTCTTTAGACGAGATACCGTTGCCAACGATCAGCTACAAGCCCATTGGCGCGAAATTGGGAGTAATAATCAATCGGGACGGATCCACACTGCCGCCTATGACAAACAGGCTGATATTTTATATCTAGCTTCTTCTGGTGGAAATATCTGGAAAGGACCACGCAATGGCTCAGATTGGCAGGTACAAAACGACCTCTTTCAAATCAAAGGAATTGAGATGCTTGAGCTATTGGATCTGCCCTCCGGTCAACGCTTAGTAGCCAATACTACTAGCTGGGATCAAGATGGTTTTCTCTATTCTGATGACCAAGGCCAATCCTGGACGGCTTCGCAGGGACTTAGCAATATCAAAAGCTGGGGACGCGTTCTGCGCAGCGTGATAAAACCAGATGCCAATCATACCATCTACCTTTTGGCCTTTGAATGGGACAACACCAATTGGGAAAAAATGACCACTCTTTATCGCTCAATCGATAATGGGCTGAGCTTTGGGCAGATCGCCACCTTTAGTAGTGCTACTTTTGGCAATGAGCAATCTTTTGACCTGTGGACTGATCCGGTCAACGAAGGCCCCGTTTATTTGCTGCACGACAATGATTTTTATGAACTAGATGCCAATGATCAGCCCGTTCTCAAATCTAGTGTTAGTAGCCAAACGGGACTAGGCAATGCGCGTTTAGTGGGCACTGGTAGTACGATTTACGCAGGCTATTCGAGCGGTGATACGCTTTACGTACATCAATCAGCCAATGATGGGCAAAGCTGGAATTATCAAGGTAGTCAAGCGACCAATTTGTTTTTTCGCACTAGTTTCAATGTCGATCGCAACAATCCACAAAGAATATATGCTGGTGGAATCAATGCCTTTACCAGCGATAATGGTGGGCAAACCTGGCGCTTGGTCAATCAGTGGTGGGAATACTATGGCGATGAGGCGACTAAATTACATGCGGATGTGCCCTCTTTCCCTTCCTTTGAAACGACCAATGGCATCCCCTTTACGATGGTTTGTACAGACGGCGGTGCATTTATCTCTTACGATCAATTGGATAACGTCAGCAATATCTCTCTCAATGGTCTCAACGTCAGCCAGTATTATTCGACTTATACCTTCGAAATTGATCCCGCTATCATCTATGTGGGTACGCAGGATCAAGGCTTTCAAAGAAGTACTGAGGATGATGGGGGGATCCTCTCTTTTGATCAGTTGATTAGCGGAGATTATGGGCACTTGGGTTCGGCTAATGGAGGACTAAGTTTGTGGTGCAACTATCCAGGCTTTTCGATGTATTATCCAAATGCCAATTTCGGAACCTCTAATTTGACTTTGGATTTTCCTACGGACAATCATCTTTGGCTGGCTCCTTTGATGGTAGATCCGGTCTTTCCTAATGTTGCTTATCTCGGAGGTGGAGGACTCAACGGCAATGGCACACATATCGTCAAGCTGACGGCTGGATTGAGTAGTATTAGCTACCAGCAAAT
>JBCAWW010000271.1:0-7188 GCA_038534415.1 Bacteroidota bacterium
ATCCCTTCGATTGCATCTTCAATTTTGGTGATGACACCTTCCTCGATTTCTTCGGGCGAAGAGCCGGGATAAGGGATCCAAGGCATCGAAGAAGTCAACTCTACTTCCCGAGAAAACTCGGGCAGTGTAACTATCAATGTCCAGCAAGACTATGATGCTGATCTCGTATTGACAGAGGTCAAAAATGCAGTTGACCAAATCAATAGTTTTCCGGTCAGCGCCGAGAAACCCGTCATCTTCAATGCAAAACCGCGAGGTGATGCCATCGATATGGTCGTAGTCGGTAATACCGAGCTGATGGCCCTAAAAAAATATGCCGAAGGGATCAGAGATGATTTGCTGACTTCAGATGTGATTTCTCAAGTTACCATCACGGGCTTTCCTGATCTGGAGATCAATATTGAAGTCTCTGAGGAAACGCTCAGGCGTTATGGATTGACCTTTGATCAGGTCTCAAATGCCATCAGCGCCAATAATCGGGATGTATCATCTGGCTCAGTCAAATCAGAACGGGAAGAAATACTTTTGCGGGCACGTTCCAAAGAAAGCGATGCTGCCGGCATCAGCAATCTGATCATCCGCACCAATCCAGATGGTAGTGTATTACGCCTACGAGACATCGCCTCCACTGAGATGCGCTTTGCCGACGTGCCCAATAAAACCACTTATAACGGCAATCCCTCGGTAACCATCAAAGTGCAGACACTACCAGAAGAGGACATCCTCTTAGCGGTAGACTATGTAAAAGCTTACTCCCAAAGCTTCAACGAATCCAATGAACTGATCGAGATCATACTCGAAAATGACCGTTCTGACTATCTCCTGCAGCGCCTCAATACCCTGCTCGAAAATGGTACCGCTGGCTTGATCCTAGTCTTGGTGCTGCTTGGTTTATTTTTGAGTACGCGCCTCTCTTTTTGGGTGGCATTTGGGATTCCCTTTTCCTTTATGGGAATGCTCTTTGTTGCAGATATGATTGGGGTTTCGATCAATATCATCTCGCTCTTTGGCGGCATCTTGGTGATCGGCATCTTAGTAGATGATGGGATTATCGTGGGAGAAAATATCTACGCCCACTTTGAAAAAGGCAAGTCTCCTCTTAGAGCCAGTATTGATGGTACGATGGAAGTGATCGGCTCTGTCTTTACTGGGGTAACGACCACCATCATCGCCTTTTGCATTTTCTTCTTTATCGAAGGACGCTTTGGGCAGATCATGTTGGAGATGGCCATAGTCGTAATCCTTTGTCTGATTTTCTCACTTTTAGAGTGCTTCTTTATTCTTCCCCCTCACTTGGCTCATTCAGGAGCCTTGACAGCGAAAGAAAAAGGCCGGTTCCGCACGGGCATGGAAAACGGTTTACGCTTTGTCAAAGATCGCCTCTATGGTCCTTTGATATCGATCATGTTGCGTTATCGTTATTGGGTGGTTGCTACGGGTATTGCCCTCTTAATGCTGACCATAGGTCTGATGAGGGGTGGCTACGTAGGCTTTGGCTTTTTCCCCTTTATCGATCGTGATGATATGACCGCTGAGCTCGTTCTCCAACCCGGTACGAGAGAGCAAATCACCGAATCTTATCTCCTACAAGTGGAAAAAGCGGTTTGGGAAATCAATGAAGAAATCAAGGCCGAACGGCCCGATGGCAAAGATGTAGTGCTCAGTACAATCATGACCATTGGCTCTTCAGGCAGTACGCGTGGGGGCGGTGGCGGCAATTCCGGTTCACATACCGGCACGGTCAAAATCCAACTCCTCGGAGGAGAAGTACGTAATATGCCCACTTTTGCCATCGGCAAACGCATCCAAGAGCGGGTAGGAGAGATACCCGAAGCAGAACAATTTGCAGTGGGTGCGCGCGGCTTTTTTGGGCGACCTTTCTCGATGAGTATGAAGAGTAAGGACCTCAAAGAGTTGGCCCTTGCTGAAGAATATGTCAAAAAAGAACTCACCCGTTTCCCTGCCCTCACGGATATTACCAACTCCAATATTCCCGGCAATCGGGAGATTGATATCCAGCTCAAACCGCTGGCTTATGTCTTAGGCCTCAGCCAAAATGAAATCACGCGGCAAATCCGCCAAGGATTTTTTGGTCAGGAAGCCCAAAGGCTGCAAGTAGGTACCGACGAACTGAGAGTTTGGCTCCGCTATCCGCCCGAAAACCGCAAGAGCATCACCGAACTGGAGCAAATCAAAATCAAGTTGCCCGACAATCGAGAATACGCCCTTGGCGAACTCGTAGACTATAAAATCACCCGCGGCGTAGCCAGCATCAAACACCTAGACGGAGCCAGAGAGATACGGCTTGAAGCGGATCTGGTAGATCGAGATCAATCGATCGAGCCGATTGTCAACAATATCCGTTCGCAAATGGTGCCAGAGCTAGCCTCCCGTTATCCCGGCGTTCAGGTTTCTTTTGAAGGCCAAAACCGCCGTAGCGATGAGATTGCAGGTTCTTTGACTTGGTTGGGGCCACTGATCCTAGGCTTGATCTTCTTGGTCATCACCTTAACCTTCCGCTCCTTCTCTCAGGCAACTTTGATCATGCTGATGATCCCCTTGGGATTTGTAGGCGCCGTCATGGGCCACTATTTCCACGGTGCCAAAATGTCCATCTTTAGTGTCTATGGCATCATTGCCTTGATGGGAGTGATCGTCAATGACGCAGTAGTCTTTGTCGATAAATTTAACCGCTTGCTCAAAGAAGGACATAGCGTGGCCTCGGCCATTAGCTTTGCGGGAAAATCTCGCTTTAGGCCCATCATATTGACCTCTTTGACGACAGTACTGGGACTTTATCCTTTGATCTTGGCTAAGAGCCGTCAGGCGCAGTTTTTGGTACCGATGGCCATTTCGGTGGCTTATGGAGTGCTGTTGGGGACCTTTTTTATCCTCACTATTTTCCCAGCCTTAATCGCGGTGATGAATGATCTGCGGGTATTTATCAAAACTTTTTGGCATTGGGCTTGGAACGCAGAGTGGAAAATCGCCGACCGATCTGAAGTCGAACCAGCGATCTTAGAAACCAAGTCTCTCGAGAAAATCATGTAAAGGGAATCCCTTTAAAACCATCTAGCATTGAAACGAATCTATCTTTTTTTCCTATATCTACTGGGCTTAAGCAGCTTGCTGGCTCAAGAAACGCTCTCGATGAGTGAAGCCGTCGGGCGAGGGCTCAACAATAATTATCAGATCCAGATCGCAGCCCTAGACCAAGCAGTAGCGAGCAATAACAATGATTGGGGCAATGCGGGTAGGTGGCCCACTTTGAGTTTTTCTCTACCGGGGACCTTCAATCGCTCTCAAAATCCGGGGTCCTTTCTTGCCGGCCGTCAAAATGTCAATGGCAATCTCGCCTTGGATTGGGTGCTGTTTGATGGATATGCGATCCAAGCCAATAAGGCTCGTTTTGCCCTGCTCGAAGAGCAGAGTGCTGGCAATGCGGCCGTCATCATCGAAAACAACGTCCAAGCCATCGTGCTGGCCTACCAAAATGTCTTGCTGGCAGAAGCCCAACTGAGCGTTCTCGAAGAGGTGCTTAAAAGCTCCAAAGAACGCCAAGCTTACGAAGCCTATCGCAAAGAACTCGGTACTGGCAGTAGTTTTGAATTGCTCCAATTTCAGACGGCAGTTTTGACCGACTCGACCAATGTCATCAGCCAACTACTCAATGTGCGCAATGCCCGCCGCAACCTCAATCTGCTTATGGGCGATCCCGCAGACAAGGTGTTTTTATTTAGCGATTCTCTCGCGACTAACTATCAGATGTACGATCTCGCTGAGCTAGAAGCGAGAATGCTAGAGAGCAACAATAGCCTTCAAAATCAATATCTCAACCAACGCTTGCGTGCGGAAGATACGCGTTTGGCGAAGGCAGCCCTCTACCCCACAGTCGGCATCAACGCCAATGCCAACTACTCCTATGGTATCGTCAATCTGCGTAATCGCGATCCTGATACTCAAGTAGAAATGCCCATCATCCCCAATCAGGTGAGCGCTTTTGACTATACCGCTGGCTTCACGATTCGCTTCAATCTCTACAATGGCGGCAACGTCAAGCGACAGATCGAAAATGCGCAGCTCAACCAAGAAATCGCCTTACTCCAAAAGGATGAGCTTGCCCTCAACCTCAAAAATGAGTTAGCCGTGCAGTTTGACAATTATCGCGCACGGCGAGAATTACTGGCCCTACAAAGCGAAAACCAACGTTTGGCCCAAGCCAATCTCGACATGGCGACCGAACGTTTTCAGAATGGTTTGATCAATTCGATAGACTATCGTACGATCCAACTCCAATACCTCAACGCTCAATTGGGTCGCTTGACGGCCTTGCGTGACATCAAGGAAAGCGAGACGGAGATTATCCGGCTGATAGGGGGCTTGATCAGGTAGTTTTTTTGCTGCTTCGCAGAACGCTTCCCTCGGCCCATCCTTTGCTGCAAGGCACTGCTCTGCAGCAACAAAGATAATCGTTCCGCGCAGCGGTAATCAGTCGCCTAACAACTCCTTGACATAGCCAAGTAAGCGATTGTTGATATTGCGGAGGGATTCATGCGACCAACCTCCGACATGGGGTGCGAAGATGACGTTTTCATAGGCAAATAAGGCCTCCATGACTGAGCGTTCAGCGGAGCTGAGGGTATGCATCTTTTCATTGGGTAATACATCGAGAGCCGCCGCGCTTACTTTGCCAGACTGTAGGCCTCGTGCCAATGCCGCCAGATCCACGATTGGACCTCTGGCCAAATTGAGCAGCATAAAAGGATGAGCCATCCGCTCGATGAGCTCGTCATCGACCCAAGCGCGGGTTTCGTCGGTAAGGGGAACGTGAAAGGTAAGTACCTCCGCTCGATCATAAATTTCTTCTATCTCCACCTCCTTGATGTGGTCGTGGCCAAAGTTGCTTACATATTTATCATAGACCAAAAGCTCCGCATCGAATCCCATCAGGCGCTTAGCCACTGCTTTACCCGTATTGCCATAGCCGATAATGCCGATGGTTTTTTGGGTGAGTTCTGAGGCGCGGTTTTGCTCCCTTTGCCATTCAAATTGTTTGACTTGGGCGTTGGCTCGGATGAGGTGATGGCGGAGTGTGAGGAGCATGCCTACTGTTTGCTCTCCCACTGAATCGGCATTGGCTCCAGCGGTATTTTGGGCACGAATGCCTTTGCTCGCGAGATATTCTATATCGATATGATCCATGCCCACACCAGCCCTCAGGACGAGTTTCAAGCGTTTGGCTTTGTCGGCTAGCTCTTGGTCCGCTTTGACCTTAGAGTTCATGATCAAAATGTCGACCTCAGGAATCAGCGCCAAGACTTCGGGACGTTTGATCTCTGGTTGGTAATTGAGCTGCACGGGTAGCGCGGCTAATTGCTCAAGAAAAACAGGCGGAAATCGATCGATGATGAGGATGTTCATGCCACGAATTTGGGATTTTTTTCTGGATGAGTTATATCCTTTTCATCGAAAAACGACATTGCAGGACTAAATGCCCACATTTTGACAATAAACCATCGATGCGGGTTTTGATGGCCCATCTCTAGAAATTATCAATGCCATTGAATATTTTAGCGAATAGCTAAAGCACCCATATCATGAAAACACAACTTTTGCTAATGGGGATCGGTCTATCTCTATGTCTTATGGCCTGTCTGGGTCGAGAAAAATATGATCCCGAGAAATACGAAAACCTGCACCGTTTTCAAGAGCATGTCACCAAACGCTATGATTCTCTACGGCAAGTTTATGGCTTCCCCCGTTTCAACTTTGATGCCGAGTACATCTATAGCCCTGAGGACCCAGCTGAGCTCCTTCGTTCTCTGCTAGACAGTTTGACGAATTTTGAAACGCAGATTATTAGTTCGCAGCTTACTGATGATGGGCGTTGGTATGAGGTCCAGTTTAAGGTCAACCAAAGAGATTATCGGTATCGTACTGAGGCTAACAGCGACTGGGTCAATATCGAAGGGCTCGAAAAAGTACTAGGCTACATTGCCGAGGATCTTGCTCCTGCGGATACTTTTGTCTTTCCTTTTTGGCCGGGCGACCAGAGCGCCGATGTGCTATTTGGCAAAAAAGAGGATTTTGCAGACGCCTTTTGGGCCGGTTTTCCGATGAACGGACCGGGCGTTCATTGGCGCTTAGGTCAGAGACTGGTAGAGGGCGCTAATTATTACCACCTAGCGGTGGAACGCAGCCCCTCCGAACAAGAAGTGGAAGAATTTTTATTACAAGCAATCGCCGAATTAGACCGAAAAGGATTTGCGATCCCAGCCCTCAATAGGGATCGAATCTATATCAGCGATATATTTAAAGAGCAGCAATTGATCCTTTGTATCAATGGCGAGATTGGCAACAGTCATATCAAATTGGCAAGAGGCTCGCTACATTTTACCTACTATGGCTATGCCCCCCTGGTCTTGTGGCAGATGCTACAAACTCGACCGGAGGCTAAGGTCAGGGCCCTGCGCAAAGAGGGAGATATCATCTTGAGCAAGCAGGAGTTCGAAGAACGATTATTTGAGCTACTGCCTCGCAAATAAAGCGTCCCATATCACGATTTGGCGCGCTTGAGAAGAGAATAAGGGGCATTTTTGAGGAAATAAGCAATAACAACTCGACGCTCCAAGCAGTTATTTTCCTCAAAGTATCATTATGAAAAATTACTTTCTTATCCTCGGCTTGCTGGTCTCAGCAGGTCTTTCGAGTGCTTTTTTTACTCCTTCGGAGAACGCTCAGGGCGTTCGTGTCGCAGATACCGACGGTGGCTATCTAATCGTTGGTACCAAAACTACTAGAGTCAAAGGCCCTTGTGATGTATGGCTCATCAAAACCAACGCCCTGGGCGAGGAAGTTTGGAGCCGTACTTACGGTGGTACTGCTTATGACAAAGGTACCGATGTTGTCCCAACGGCTGATGGAGGCTATTTCATTGTCGGGCATACCAGTTCCTATGGAGCCGGAAATTATGATGTCTTTTTGATTAAGGTTGACCGTCAAGGCAACAAATTGTGGCACAAAGTCTATGGAGATTTTTTCAATGATTATGCATTTAGCATTTCTGAAGCAGGGCGCGGCAATTTCCTAATCGAAGGCAAAAAGCAGTTTTGCAGTGGCAATAATGTAGGCAACTGTTTTGATAAACCTTGGCGGCTCACCATCGATCGTGATGGCGATGTCTTAAAC
>JBCAWW010000272.1:0-7186 GCA_038534415.1 Bacteroidota bacterium
TGACCAGCTTTCGAGCCAAAATAAGGTCATCAACCTCCAAAACCGACAACTGCACAAAATCAATCTCAATCTAGAGGATGCTAAGCGAGAAGCAGAAGCGGCTTCCATTGCCAAATCTAACTTCTTAGCCGCCATGAGCCACGAGATCCGGACCCCTATGAACGGGATCATCGGTATGGTGAGCCTCCTCATGGATACGCCATTGAGCGAGAAGCAAAAAGACTACGCTTCGACCATCTCTACCAGTAGCCAAAACCTCCTGTCCATCCTCAATGACATTTTGGACTACTCACGGGTTGAGGCGGGCAAATTGGAACTAGAAATTAGAAGCGTTCCTCTGAAAGAGTTACTAGATGAGGTAATGGCACTCTTTATGACCACCGCCGGCAATAAAGGGATCAAGTTAGAATATGACATTGATCCTGCGCTGCCTACCTACTTCTTTTCTGACCCGACTCGCTTACGTCAAGTTTTGGTCAATCTGGTCAGTAATGCCCTAAAATTCACCTCAAAAGGTTCTATCCGCATTCAGGCCCGTCTAAAGTCTGCTTCGAGTTCGACCCTTGTCCATCAAGATCCTTTTGAACTAGAAATGTCTGTAACCGATACCGGCATAGGTATCCCTGAAAATAAGCGCCGCACTATATTCGAATCCTTCCAGCAGGTAGATAATTCCGTTTCTCGTCGCTTTGGCGGTGTAGGCTTGGGCTTAGCGATTACCCGCAAACTACTCGAGTTGATGGAAGGTGATATCCGCGTAGAAAGTGAAGAGGGATTTGGCTCCTCATTTATCTTTTATATCAACGCCAGAGCGGATCGGGAGGCTGAAAAGCGTGCGCTCGAAAATCCACAGGAAGAAGCGAGCTCACCATTTAACAAGAAACTAGGCGAGCGCTATCCTATCAGAATCATGGTCGCTGAGGACAATATGATCAACCAAACCGTGATCGAAGGCATCCTCGGCAAAATGGGTTACGAAATCACCCTCGCGGATGATGGAGAGATCGCCATGGAAGAATTGGCAAAAGCGCCTTATGATCTCATCTTTATGGATATCCAAATGCCTAACAAAGATGGATTGACGACCACCAAAGAAATCATCGAAACCTACGGTCAAAACAAGCGCCCAGTCATCATCGCTATGACTGCTCACGCTATGAATGGAGTGCGCGAAGAATACCTCAGCGCAGGTATGGACGATTATATCAGCAAACCCTTCAAATTGGAAGACCTAGAAAAGGCCATCGTCAAATGGGGTAGCTTCATTCTCGCCCGCAACCGCGCCTAGTAAACGCCATATCCACTTATTTCCAGAGTACGATTTCCCCCTCAAATTTGATTTGAGCAGTTTGTTAGGCTTTACTGCTGCGCAGAACGCTTATCAATATTTCTTGTGGCGACTTACTAAATGTCTTAGGTCCGGCTTCTATCGAGCCATTTCTCTACTTCGGGAGGATCGAAGTTCGTCATTTTTTGGAGGAGGTCCTGCGGCCGAACGTCTGCCAATACCAACTCACGGTTGGGCTGAGCGAGAAAACGTTGGCTGACCATGTGATCAAACATCTGCACCAAATGATCAAAATAGCCCGCCACATTGAGTAGGCCGATAGGATTGGCATGCAGTCCCAGCTGAGACCAAGTGAGAATTTCACACAGCTCATCAAGGGTACCAAAGCCGCCCGGCATTGCAATAAAACCATCAGAATGATCGGCCATGATTTGCTTGCGCTCATGCATCGTATCAGTCACGATGAGTTCACTCAGCCCTGTATGACAGACTTCTTTGGCTTTGAGAAAGCCCGGGATCACCCCCAACACCTCTCCACCAGCGTCGAGACAGGCATCAGCGATCACGCCCATCAGGCCCACATTACCAGCACCATATACGAGACGAATTTTACGGACAGCGAGTGATTGCCCTAACTTGACAGCGGCTTCAGCAAAAACTGGATTGGAACCAGTGTTGGAGCCACAAAAAACACAGATTGATTTCATCCTCAAAAAAGCTAAATCTGCGTCTCAATCGCAAAACGGATTTTCATCAATTCGCCTCCACGGCGGATACGCACATTGACTCGTCGACCCACTCTGCGCCTTAGGCTCTGATAAATATCTGAGATTCCCAGCCCTTGGACCGAAATACCGTTTAAAGAGACGATTTCATCATCAATTTTGATCCCTGCTTTTTCGGCTGGAGAATTGGGCCGCACGTAGCTAACCACAAAATCATCGTATTCAACGCCTTTAGTCATGATCTCCAAACCGCTGATATTGTAGTAAAAAGGTTCTTGATAGGAGGCATTTTTGCGGAGGATAAGTCTGCCACTATAATAGTCAAAGACCACATTGAAGCGCGAGATAACTTCCGATCCTATATTGCCATACCAAGTCAACAATTCCTCTTCCGGCATATAAAGAGCACTGGCATTGGGGTAGCCAGCGATGATTTCTTCAAACTCGAATTTGCCAAGTTCAAAGGAAGCCACTCGACCAATTTTACCATAGACATTTCCGCTCAGCCCCATGCCCAAAAAGGCGTCAATGGAGGGATCTGGCAGCGGGAGATTAGGATCGTAGAGCGAAATAGAATGAGAAGCCCCAGTATCGATCAGCCAATCTCGCTCGATCATATTGCCTTGTCCATCGTCTAGCTTAGCCGTGACATAGGGTTTGAAACGCTTGATCGTAATGGGCAGGGTTTCATACCGTCTTTTATTCCGTGGTGGTTTATAAGAAAAGGGATCATGTAGGATCAAATACTTATGCTGATAATTGATCTCCACGATAAATTGTCCAAATATTTCATAGCCAATGATTCCATGCACCGAGCGACCAAAAAGCCCAGAATAGGAAATAAGATCGTCGGGTAGAACCACCATATTGATCCCACTCCCGATTACGCCTGGCAAGCGCATGGATACGTTTTGCGCCAATAGACCTTCGATAAAGTCTCCTTCGCCCAAACCTCTCAAGCGTACCGGCTGCAGGGTATCCAGACCCAAAAATGCCATCAAGACGGTTTCGGTCAAAATCGTGGTTTTGACCCCCGTATCGAGGATAAAGGTCATTTCGAAGGAGCCGTTGATCTTCAAAGGGATGAGCACCACATTGTGCTGCACTTCGATAGGAATCCGCACAGATTTGACGCCGGGTTCGGCGAAAGTAAAACCGCTAGTTTTAGCCTGACTTTGTAGAAACCCACACAGCAGCAGGCAGAGCAAAAGTCCAAGTCTAGGAATACGGCAAAATAGAGAGTTAGCGTAGAGGAGCTTCATACTTTGTACAAAAGATGAATCTAGAAGTTATTATAATCTAGAGGCAAAACCAATAAGCGGGAACCGGAGAAGTTGCAAATCTCTAACAAGTGCACAAAAAACCCGGCCGCACTCTATAGTGAAACCGGGTAAAGGGGTAAATCGTTGCGTTAAAATATCATTTGAGCAAGAATTTGCCCGCAAAAGCAAATTCTCCTTCTAGGCGATAAAAATATAGTCCGGGGCTCAAGTTGCCTCGCTCGATGACAAATTGAGCATTTCTATTGTCAGGATAGCTCCGTACTAGTTTGCCTTGAAGGTCATATATATGCAAATCATATTTTTGCTGGTTGGGGTTAAAAAACTGCAAGATCGCTTGGCTGTCAAAGGGGTTAGGGAGCAGTTTCACTGAACGCTCAAACTCCTCTGCTAGCCCGGTGGCGATTACGCTTAGGCTTTGGGTACTAGTATCAGCCCCACAAGCATTTTGCACCATGAGCTGTACTGAATAGACGCCACTGGCCGGAAAAGTGTGGATAGTCAAACTATCTGTACTGCTGCTGCCGTCCCCAAAATCCCATTGGTAGCTGAGGCCTTCTTGCGAGAGATTGGCAAATGTGAGATCAAGCCCGCTCTGCGTAACGCTAAAATTTGCAATCGGTGCTTGAGTACTGACGAGGGCAAAGACGCTATCGGTAGCACTAAAGCCATTGCTGTCCACCACTGTAAGACTATACCAACCGCTGCTATCGACCAGCGTGCCGAAGGCTCCCACTGGCAAGCCCATCCCCTGATCACCCGTACTCCACACAAAATCATATGGCGCTACGCCCGGGACGGAGAGTTCTGCGAAGAGCAGCTCTCCCCTACAAAAGGTATCCTCTTGGATCCTAAGCTCGGGAAAGGGATAGAGGGTATTGAGCACTGTATTGGTGATAATGGGCGCATTGAAGTCAAAATAGATCGCCGCATGGTTACGAATCTCCGTGAAAGGGGGAAGCGTTCCGCGATGCGGTAAAGAAAACTGCACAAAGCCCTGACTCCCGACAGGATCAGAGGTAGAATCAGGCAGATTGATTCCTGGAAAGGAAAAAATCAGGATCGAATCGTCTTCTATCTGTAACTGATAAGGAAAACTATAACCCAAGGCTTGGTATCCTAATGCATCCAGATCGCTATCTACGGTATCGCGAATCACCACCAATTGAGCGGGGGCATTTCCCACATTCTGAAAACGGACCGTATAAGTTAGAACGCTATCATCGGTTGAGATATAACCCGCTGGGCCGACTCCTTTGGGAGAAACGAGCTTGTCGTTGGGGTCAAATGGGCCTACCACAAACTGCTTTCTATTATAAAAATTGTTGTCTGGCGTGCTGTCTCCCACGATAGGACTGACCGTAGCCGAACTAAACAAACTGTCATTGATCTGTAGAGAAGTAGGCAATTGGGTAGTCATGATCCTTGTGGCATGCCCACCCGGTACAATCATCGGTAGTTGCCAGCGAAACAAACCATTGACCGTGTCGATCAGTCCCGGACTGGGAGGAGAAAAATTGAGCAATTGCTCCTGAGGGTCGATTTGCAGCTCTAAGCTCCCACTGACGGTATCATTGCCATCATTGTAAACCAGCAAATGATGGAGCCGATGCTGCCCCGCTTTAGCCATGGTGGGAATAAGGTAGTAAAGCGATAAATCCTGCGTGGGACCGATCTGAATCCCAAAATCAATCATGCTAGTGTCTGCATCGTAATCATCAAAAATCAGACTATGCATGGCCGAGGGCGGACAGATCACATTGTTTAAGCCATCACTCGCCACCAGAATATCATAACTACCGGTATCTAGTTGAAAGGAATAAGCGCCAAGACTATCCGTCATTACCGCTCCTCCCGGATTGACATCTACTACGACAAAAGGCAGAGGCGCTTCGCCAGGATCTTGGATACAGTTGGCATTGACATCATGAAAAGCAATACCGGAAACCTCCACATAGCAGGAATCTGCAGGATCGAGGGTCCCAATCCATTGATTGACACAGCCAAAGGCATCCGTCACAAAGACAGCGTGGATGCCAGGCGCGAGATTGCTGGCGGAGTCTGTCGTTTGTCCGTTACTCCAAACATAGCTAAAGGGGCCATTGGTGCTCTGGGGAGTGATTTTTATCCAACCATCATTGGCGTTACAACCTGGTTGAAAAATCGAATCATTTAGCACAAGGTCTACTCCAGCCACAAAATACGTTGCATTGAGCACGCTATTATTGGCATCCGTTACTGTTACGGTATAATTTCCCGGCAAAAGACTGTCAATATCTTCCGTAAACTCACCATTGCTCCATTGATAGCTATAGGGAGCGACTCCTCCGGATACATAAAGATCTATTTCACCGACACTGTCTCCACAGGCTGCTGGGGTAATGGTGGCAGACAACGCATATTCTACCATCCGTACATAGCATTGAGTTGCCCCAAAAGAAGGTTTGGGACAATGGCTATCTTTAGCCAAAAATGCCAGTGGCACAACTTGCCCTAGCAAACTGCTATCGGCCATCCATTCAAATACGCCATAAGAGGGATTGGCAAAGACATTGGTCCAATTGAAGCCCGTCATATCAGCCGTAATAGGATAGACCGAAATAGTATCCCCCATGTCTTGATCGCTAAAGGCAACGGCAACTCTCAAAGTATCACCTGGCGCAACTAAAAAAGTATCAGCCAAGCCTCCAGGCATAATCCCCGGACCGCCAAGCGGAAATAGGGTATCCAATAGAGGTATTTGATTAGGAAAGGAATTACAGTCTACTACCGTCACTTGAAACTCGCGATTGACAGTACCAATCTGTACCCCTTCTCGAAACTCATCTACAGCAATACAAATAAGTGCGGACTCCATGGAACCATTAGGATTGGGATTGACAGTCAACAAACCCGAATGAGAATCAATATCGATCTGCCAAAAGGGGCCCATCGGATCTTGTGCACTATAGGTGGCTAAATAAGTGGCGGGGCCAAAGTTAAAAATTGACAATTCAGAGTAACAATCAGTCATTCTGTATGCTAGAGAATCTCCATCAGGATCTGTTGCGGAAATATCTGCATAGGTAGTATTACCTAAACAGATATACACTTGTGGCATCTGATTGAAAATGGGAGAGTTGTTAGCCACTGTGGTATCGACGCTAACTGATGTCCCTACGATAAAAGTCCCATTGCTCCCTACTGATGCCAAGGTCGTATTGATATTGCGGCAGCAACCTGTCAACCATATATCAAATGAGTCACAACTAGTGCCGCAGAAGTCATAATCCATATAAAAAGTATATTCCGCCACGCCATTAAAGGTTGCTATAGAAGAGGTACCCTGACAATAGGTCATGGGCAATTGGCCGGGGAGAACTGGGGTTGGGCAGATAGGGGTAACTTCTTGATACAGGACGCTAGTGTGGGGCGTTACTAATGTGGGCTGAGTAGGAAGGTTAGCACATGCGAGTGGGGTAAAAACAAAGGGAGTAGTACCGATAGGCATGCCCGTTGGCGTAACAGGAGTCAAAGCGGCGTTACCATTACAATCGATAAATGCGGTACCATGTAAGCGATAGATACAAGCTCCGAGATGCTCGACACTGATACTACCTCCCATATGATGGCTAGCCCATAAGGCAGGCAGTAGAAGCAGCAATAATATCGTCAGTAAAATCTGTTTCATCGAGAAAAGGTGCAGCAAAAAGGGTGGCAGCGCTACCGATTATAGCGCTGCCTTACTATAGCAATTGTCACTCTACAATAAACTTTGCAGTGTGGGAGCGTTCGCCGACGAGGCGATACAAATACATGCCCGCACTTAAATCTTGTCGCTCAATCAGGAAGCGAGATCCTTTACTAGCTTGTATATCTACGACTTACAAGGCAAACTCGTGCGTAGTTATCCA
>JBCAWW010000273.1:0-7158 GCA_038534415.1 Bacteroidota bacterium
GATCGTACCACCAATAATTATGCGATTGACCTCGTAAGTCAGATTGATTCGATGAACAGAGGGCATTATATCGATGAGTTGATTGATGCCGCTAAGACTAACTTTTGTATAGGCGTAGCCTGCTATCCGGAAAAGCATTTTGAATGCCCCAACCAAAAGTATGGCCTACAAATACTGAAGGAAAAAGAAGAGGCTGGAGCCCATTATGCGGTGTCCCAGATGTTTTATGATACCCAAAAGTTTCTTGACTACGTGCAAGCCGCACGTGATTATGGTATCACCATGCCGATCATCCCAGGGATGAAAATCATGACCTCCAAAAAGCAGTTGAGCCGCCTTCCCTCAATCTTTCACATCGATATCCCCGAAGAACTGACGGATCGTATGATGGCTGCCAAAAACCGTGAAGAAGAAATTCAGGTTGGGGTAGATTGGTCGCTCAAGCAAGCCGTCGAATTGATGGACGCTGGTATCCCGTATTTGCATTATTATATCATGCAAAACACCAAACCCTTTATCAAACTGATGGATTCTCTCAAGGCCAAGGCCTAGGAGATCTTATCAAAGTATATCAAATCAAAAGCGTCGAAAGCCTAAGGGATTTCCTTAGGCTTCGACAACTTGATTAACGGTCAAGTTAACTACTAATCTATCAATATTTCGGCTCCCGTGATGCCTAGTTCGCGATTGGTCGAAAGGATCAAAATATGATCCCCTGCTTGGCATTTAGCCAATAGCTCGCTCAATTCGAGGCGACGATAAGCTTGGTCTCCATACATGACTAGGGTACCGGTCTTTTGGTCCCGGATCGCTACGCGAAACTCTTGGGCTGAGCCTGTGATTTTCCAGTTTCCGTCTGGGGCGTTTACTATCCTTAGCTGCAAACTGCCTTTATCCTCAAGCGAAACCTTAGAGACTCCTTTGGGGCTATACTCAGTGATGATCATATCATTGTCCAAATAAACCGCCGCACAATTACTAAAGTCGGACTGCGCCAAAACGAGGTTTACAAAAAGGACTCCGCAAAAAAACATTACTACTTTTTTCATAATTAAATTTCTTTAGTTCAACGACTGCAAATAAGCGTTCCGCGCCGCGGCAAAGGTTTGGCTTGGGTAAAAGATTGTAAAGGAAATGTAAAAATATCAGCCCCAGTCCACTTAAAGCGTACCTTGTCAATATGCAAGCCTCTCACACCAAACGACTTAGTGCTGTCGCCCTGATTGCGATCCTAGGACTTATGCTGCTGCAAAGTTACTGGTTTTGGCGTGCCTTTGATCGAGAGCGTAATCTGCAAGCTGAGCAAACGCAATTGGCACTCAGACAAGCCGCGCATGAGATTTTTAGGCAGCTAGGAGATAGCACTTCAAGCATTGCCCCGATCCAGCAAGACGGTAATCAATTTTTGCTTCGTATCGAGCACCCTTTGCTCTTTGATATGGTGGAGCAAGAGGTCAATGACGCCCTCGCTTTGCACCAGCAAACGGCCCCTTATCGCTTAATGGTTCTGGACTGCGAGCAACAAAATATCCTCATGGGCTTTGATTTGGCCATTGCTGATACCGCGCGTGAGTTGCCCTGTACTGAAAGAGTCGTGGTCAAAGACTGTTATTATTTGAGATTGCGTTTCCCGACTTGGGGACAGCACCTCTTAGGGGAGATTTGGATCTGGTGGGCCACTGCAATGATCTTTTTGTTGATGATCGCCTATTTTGTCTACAACCTTGTCCTGATGCAGCGAGAAAAGCGCTTAGCAGAAATGCGGCAAGACTTCGTCAATAATCTCACACATGAGTTTCGGAGCCCGATTACCAATATTGGCTTAGCGCAAGAGGCCTTGCAAAAGATGGCCGCAGCTGATTTTGAAAGTGGCCGAGCCCAAGCTTATCTCGCCATCATAGAGCAAGAAAATAAGCGTCTCAAGGAGCAAACCGAACGCATATTGCAAGCGGCTCAGGCCCAAGGGGCTGGCTTAGCCTTAAGCAAACGGACTATCGACCTAAACGACTTACTAAACGATCTCTGCAAACAATTTGCCCTTCGAGTTGAGAAGAGGGGAGGGGAGATTCGTTTTTTGACTGAGACTGCTTCGCAGAACGCTTGGGTCGATCCTTTTCACCTACGCAACGCCCTGAGCAATTTGATCGACAATGCCATAAAATACTCCCCTGATGCTCCTAAGCTTACGCTTCGGCTGAGTCAAGCCGAGCAAAAGATCCTACTGACCATCAAAGATCAAGGCCAAGGGATCGAAGCCAAAGATTTTCCACATCTTTTTGATCCCTTTTTTCGGGTCAGCACCGGCAATCGACATGATGTAAAAGGCTTTGGACTTGGCTTGAGCTATGTGCGCCAGGTCGTAGAAGCTCATGAAGGTCAAATCATTGTAGACAGTAAAGTCGGCTTAGGTAGTACCTTTAAACTCATTTTACCGCGTGGAGCCTAAACCTGCATATCGCCTCCTACTCGTTGAGGATGACCAAACGATGGCTTATCTGGTGCGAGATGCCTTGCAACGAGAAGGGTATCAAGTGGATTGGGCCGAAGATGGCGCGCTGGCTTTTAGCCGCTTTATGAACCATAGCTATCAGCTTTGCATCCTCGATGTGATGCTCCCCAAACAAGATGGCTTTGCCCTCGCGGCTAAGATCCGCCAACTCAATCCCAATGTCCCGCTGATTTTTCTTACGGCACGACATTTACAAGAAGACCGTCTCAAAGGCCTCCGCTTGGGGGCTGATGACTATATCGCCAAACCCTTTAGTATGGAAGAGCTACAGTTGCGGATAGAGGGCCTGCTGCGCAGAACGTTTGGACAGGGCCTAGGGCAAAACAAAAATGGAGAGCTGAGGGTGGGAGATTTTTTACTGGATGTGCCCAACCAAAGACTCTGGCGTTCTGCGGAGCAGTTGGACCTTACCTATCGAGAAACTCGCTTGCTGAGCCTCTTTTTTGCCCACCCCAATCAATTATTGGAGCGCAATTGGCTCGAACAGCTCGTCTGGCATGATGAAGGCTTGATCGTGGGGCGTAGTTTGGATGTGTTTGTCTCACGCCTCCGCAAAATCCTCAGCGAAGATTCCAAGCTCAAACTCGTCAATGTACGAGCCAAAGGTTATCGATTAGAAGTGCAGCATAGCTGATCTAGCCTTCTGGACAATTGTCTTTTTCGCCGTCTAACCAGAGTTGCCACCATTGGGAAAATACAAAGCCTAGGTATCGTCCCATGGGGGATTTTTCGTGAAAGAAGTCGAAGTGTTTACTGGGCTTTTTATTTTTCTGATCGTCATAGCAAACTCGGATAGTGCTACCTTGGATCGCTTGACCGAGTGAAAATAGAGTCATGGCCAAACTTGTTGTTTTGACGGTGATACGCTCAGTGATCATCCGATTGGAGCGCACATAAGAAGAGCGATGAAAGCGATAGGCCAAATCAAATTCGTTGATCACCAATACGTAGTCGAGCTCTTGTAGGGCTTCTGGCAGCTCTTTTTTGACGCGATTGTTCTCAACATCATAGATCTCTCGAAAAGCAAACCCCCTAGGCGGATCTGCATTGAGAAAGTGAACGGTATCTGCTTGTCCGACTGCTTGCAATTGTTCGGTCAGCATCCAACCTAAGCGGATCATCAATTCTGGCTTGAGGCGGCCTACATAGGAGCGGTCTTCTCCGATCGTCAAAAACTGAGTTACCTGCATATCCAATGCATTATCAAAGTTAAAGCCTTTGCTACTCACATAGACCCCCACACTTTTTCCTCGCAGAGAAGGCATCAAACTTTCGGACTTGGCTTTTGCGCCAATCCAGTCAAAAAGCAATACAATTATTAAAAGCCAAGCTGAGATTTGGTTCATGAAACTCAATTTATAAATTTTCTCCCTATTATTAGAGAGACTACCTTTACTACGATTACGCTACTATGTCTGTACTAATTGTCTTTTTGGGGGTTGGTGTCCTCCTTTTATTAGTAGCCGTTTTACGGCTCAACACCTTTATTTCCTTCCTGATTGTCTCCTATGGCGTGGCTTTGGGCCTCGGGATGGATCCTGTGCCTGCTGCCAAATCGGTGCAAACCGGCATCGGTAATATCCTCGGTTCCTTGGTGCCGATTTTGGGCCTTGGCGCTATGCTAGGTAAACTAGTAGCCGAAAGTGGAGGTGCTCAAAGGATAACCCAAACCCTGATCAAATGGTTTGGGGAGCGCTGGATTCAAATAGCCTTGGTCCTCACTGGTTTTGTGGTGGGGATACCGATGTTTTATTCGGTTGGCTTTGTGATTTTGGTGCCTTTGGTATTTACGGTAGCGGCCTCTACGCGTATGCCACTCCTCTATGTGGGGATGCCGATGTTGGCTTCTTTGTCGGTTGCGCACGGTTATTTACCGCCCCACCCGGCTCCTACAGCCATTGCCGAATCCTTTGGCGCCGATATTGGCCTGACCCTCATCTATGGGATTGTGATCGCTATTCCTGCGATTTTGGTGGGAGGGATATTTTTCTCCCGCTTTCTCAAAGGTTTCAATCCTCAGCCACCCGAAGAGTTATATCGCAAAGAGGTCATGCCAGAAGAGCAGTTACCTCCTTTTAGTCTGAGTATGTTTCTGGCACTTTTGCCCGCATTTTTGATCGCTTTCAAAGCCTTGGGGGGGCTCTTTTTGCCAGCCGTAGGTACAGGAGGAGCGTTCTCCGACGGAGTTCACTATATACTAGGCATGCTCGGTGAACCGATAATCGCCTTACTACTTTCGGTAGTTCTTGCGATTTGGCTATTGGGTTTGCGTAATGGCCGCACTATGGACGGTGTCATGAATGAGCTGGTAGATTCGGTCAAAGCGATTACCATGATTTTGTTGATTATCGCGGGTGCAGGTGCCCTGAAACAAGTCCTTTCAGACAGTGGGGTGAGCAATGAAATCGCAGCATATTTATCAGATGTCAATATTTCCCCGATTATTTTGGCTTGGGGTATCGCGGCAGTGATTCGGATTTGTGTGGGTTCTGCGACGGTAGCAGGCTTGACCACAGTAGGGATCATTCAAGGTATGATTGCTTCTAGCGGTATCGCTCCCGAACTATTGGTGCTTGCCATTGGGGCCGGGTCCCTCATGTTTTCGCATGTAAATGACAGTGGATTTTGGATGTTCAAAGAATATTTTAACCTTAGCCTTAAGGATACCTTCAAAACCTGGTCGGTGATGGAAACATTGGTTTCGATTATGGGGTTGATTGGTACGCTTGTTTTGAGTTGGATTCTTTAATACCCGCTAAATCTTATGTCAGCTTCTTCTCGCATTCAAGAGTTGGGCCTAAGCCTACCTCCTTCCCCTCCTCCTGGTGGCATTTATAAACCTGTATTGGTTCACGATCACTTGCTATATGTGTCTGGGACTGTGCCCGTACAGTCAGACGGTAGCTTTATTACAGGGAGAGTCGGTCTTGATCTGAGTGTTGAAGAAGGCTATGCAGCAGCACGGCAGGTAGGACTTACGATGCTTTCAGTGATTCAGACTCATTTTGGGGACCTCGATGCTATCGAACGCCTCGTCAAGACCTACGGTATGGTCAATTCCGCTATGGATTTTTACGATCATCCTAAGGTGATCAATGGCTTTAGCCAATTGATGCAAGAAGTCTTTGGTGAAGACCATGGTACAGGTGTACGCTCTGCAATTGGGATGATGCTTCCGGTCAATTGTGCGGTAGAGATTGAAGCGATCTTTGCACTCAAAAAATCGGGAGACTATGCCTATTGATATAAACCGTTATAAAGTAGAAAATATAGAGCTAATTGATTCTCCGGCCCTTTTGGTTTATCGGGAGCGGGTGGAGCAAAACATTAGTCGCATGTTGGAGATGGCCGGCTCCGCCGAACGCTTGATCCCCCACGTCAAAACGCATAAAATGGCGGCGGTGATACAGCTGTATCTAGAGGCCGGCATCAAAAAATTTAAGTGTGCGACCATCGCCGAGGCAGAGATGACAGCCTCCAGCGGTGCTGAAGAAGTCGTGTTGGCCTACCAACCCGTAGGCCCCAAGCTCAATCGCTGGATTAGTTTGATCCAACGCTTCCCTTGGGTGCGTTTTTCTGCCTTGGTTGATGATGCTGGCGTCATCACTAAGTTTGGGCAGATGGCCGAAAAACAAGAGCAAAATCTATGGTTACTGCTCGATATCAACGGTGGTATGGGGCGCACCGGTATCGCGCCCGGTCCTCAGGCCAAGGCACTTTATCGTCAAATCCACGAACATCCCCTTTTGACCGCCTCTGGCTTTCATGCCTATGACGGACACGTTCGCAAAGCGGACCTCCAAAACCGAAAAGCTCAAAGCGATGCTGACTTTTCTGTGGTCCAACAATTTAGGGCTGAGCTTATCGCCGAAGGGATGCCCGTAGAGCGTCTCATTACTGCAGGTAGCCCTAGCTTTCCTACGCATTTGGATCAGGATGATATAGAGTTGAGTCCGGGTACGACTATCTTTTGGGATGCAGGCTATGGCAGCACTTTTCAAGATATGCCTTTTGAGCCTGCGGCTTTGGTCCTCAGTCGGGTAATCAGTAAACCTGCCCCTCACTGTCTATGCCTCGATCTTGGTCATAAATCCATCGCCTCTGAAAATCCCCCCGAAAAAAGGGTAGTTTTTCCTGAAATAGAGGTCGAGAAAATCTTGACACATAGCGAAGAACATCTGGTGATTCAAACTCCTCAAGCCAGTAATTATCAGGTCGGAGATGTGCTTTATGGATTGCCTTGGCACATTTGTCCAACCGTAGCTTTGCACCAAGAGGGGATTGTGATCGAAGATGGGCAAGCCGTAGGGCATTGGTCCGTTACGGCAAGGGATAGACGACTACAAATTTAATTGAGCCATGATTATTGATGCCCATCTTGACCTTTCCATGAATGCCTTGGAATGGAACCGTGATCTGCGCCAAAGCGTGGAGGAGATTCGTTCGCGAGAAGCGGGAAAAATGGATCTACCGGGCCGAGGCAAAGCAACTGTTTCCTTAGCTGCCTTGCGAAAAGGAGGGATCGGACTTGTGGTGGCTACCCAGATTGCGCGCTATGTCAAACGCTCAAATCCATTAGCGGGTTGGCATTCTCCTGAGCAAGCCTGGGCCCAAACTCAAGGGCAGCTAGCATGGTATCGCGCCATGGA
>JBCAWW010000274.1:0-7140 GCA_038534415.1 Bacteroidota bacterium
CAAAATATGGTGAGCAGAGAAAAGCCACCGATACCGGATCACCTGAGTCGCAAATTGCACTATGGACATACCGGATTGCTCACCTTACAGAGCACCTCAAAAAGAACAGAAAAGATGCTTCTACTCAGCTAGGACTTCAGCGCCTCGTTGGTAAAAGACGTAAGATGCTTGATTACCTTAAGCGTAAGGATATCGAGCGTTACCGAGCCATTATCAAAGAATTGGGAATTCGGAAGTAATTCCCAATTTTTTTTATGCTCTCTGATCTCCGATCCATTAGGCCGGGGCCCGTCTACTGCTATTCTCACGCCTCCGGTCAGTTTATTACAATATTTTTTTACAGATGAATGTTATTACTAAGTCCGTAACCCTCCCTGACGGGCGAGAAATCACTCTCGAAACGGGTGCACTGGCCAAACAGGCTGACGGAGCAGTAGTCTTACGATGTGGGGACACCATGTTGTTGGCTACAGTAGTCGCCAAAAAGGAGATCAACGTAGAAACTGATTTTCTACCTCTCTCTGTCGACTACATGGAAAAATTTGCCGCTGCGGGACGCTTCCCCGGTGGCTTTTTCAAACGTGATGGTCGTATGGGAGAGCATGAGATTCTCACCTCTCGTCTGATCGATCGCGCCCTTCGCCCTCTATTCCCTGATGATTATCATGGAGACACCCAGGTGATGGTTCAGTTGATCTCTTCTGATTCTCAGGATCAACCTGATGCCCTCGCTTGCTTTGCTGCCTCGGCAGCTTTATGTGTTTCTGACATTCCATTCCCTGATGCCGTAGCCGAAGTTCGCATCGCGCGCAAAGACGGAGAATGGCTAGTCAACCCAACCTTCGAACAAATGGAAGGGGTTGACGTGGACCTTATGGTTGCTGCTACGACTGACTCTATCAACATGGTTGAGGGAGAAATGAACGAAGTCAGCGAAGAGGTCATGCTAGAAGCAATCAAATATGCGCACGAAGTGATCCGTACCATGACCGCTGTTCAAGATGAACTGCGTGCTGCTGTCGGTAAAGAAACTCGTGAGTATGACACCCTGACTTTCGACGAAGAACTCTACAATAAGATCAAGGAGCATGTTAGCCCTGCGATCGAAAAGGTAGCTCGTGGCGCTCTCGGTAAAGATGAACGTTCCGCTATGACTAGCGAAGCCAAATCTTCCTGCTACGAAGCCCTCAAAGAAGAGTACGCAGAAACTGAGTATTTCGATGCTCGCTTTGCTCAATACTTCAAGAAAATCCAAAAAGGCATCGTTCGTAACATCACTGTTACCGAAAAACAACGCCTTGATGGTCGTGCCCTAGATGAAGTTCGTCCGATTTGGGCCAAGACTTCGTATATGCCACGTACTCACGGATCAGCAGTCTTCACCCGTGGTGAAACTCAAGCACTCTGTGATGTTACGATGGGTACTAAATTTGACCAACAGACCATCGACACCGCAACCTTCAAAGGTTCTAAGAAGTTCATGTTGCAATACGTCTTCCCTGGTTTCTCTACTGGTGAAGTTCGTTTCAACCGTGGACCGGGTCGTCGTGAAGTTGGACATGGTAACCTCGCTGAGCGTGCCCTTAAGAAAATGGTGCCAGAAGAGATCCCTTACACTATCCGTGTAGTATCTCAGATCCTAGAATCCAATGGTTCTAGCTCTATGGCTTCTGTTTGTGGGGGTTGTTTGGCTTTGATGGATGCTGGTGTTGCGATCAAGCGCCCAGTTTCTGGTATTGCCATGGGACTAATCACCACTGATGATGGTTTCGCGGTACTTTCTGATATCCTTGGGGACGAAGACTTCCTCGGTGATATGGACTTCAAAGTTACCGGTACTACTGAAGGTCTGACTGCATGTCAGATGGACATCAAGATCCGTGGCTTATCCTACGAAATCATCGAGCAAGCGCTCTCTCAGTCCAAAGTAGGACGTATGCATATCCTCGACAAGATGCTAGAAGAGCTCGCAGAGCCTCGCGCTGATATGTCTCCATATGCACCTCGTTTCTTTGTGATGGATGTACCACACGAATTCTTCGGTACCGTTATTGGTCCTGGAGGTAAGGTGATCCAAGAGCTGCAAAAACTCACCAACACTACCATCAACCTCGAAGAAGGGGATAACGATACTGGTACCGCGACCATCAGTTCTGAAAATGCCGCAGGCATTGAGGAAGCTGTTTCTCGCATCCGTGCCCTAGTCGCTGTTCCTGAGGTAGGTGAAACTTACAAAGCCAAGGTCAAGTCTATCACTGACTATGGTGCTTTTGTTGAGTTTATGCCTGGTAAGGAAGGCTTACTGCACATCTCTGAGGTTGCTTACGAGCGCGTAGGTAGCATGGATGATGTGATGGCTGTTGGGGATGAGTTTGATATCAAACTCATCGGGGTTGATCCTAAGTCTGGTAAGTTCCGTCTCAGTAAGAAGGCGCTTCTTCCTAAGCCGGAAGGCTGGGTAGAACCTGAGCGTCGTCCTCGCGGCGATCGTGGAGATCGTCGTGGCGGAGACCGCAGAGGAGGTGGAGGTTACCGTGGCAACCGTGATCGCGGAGACCGCAGAGATCGTAGAGATTAATCTTTCACATAAGATTCAATTATATAGGCAGCAGTTATTTCGGTAACTGCTGTTTTTTTATATTCTCCTTCGTGGAACGCTTTTTTGGCTTAGAACTTAGGATAGGCATGCCACAGCCTAATCTCAATCATCACTAGGGTGTAAAAGCCTCAATTTTCCTCGAAAAAACCATTATGCTTACCGATATCAACCCCAAGCTTCCGATGCGCGATAAAGCGATCACTCGAGACTTTTATAAAAACCAATTGGGTTTTGAGGAATTTGGCGCTGCGGATTATGAAGGCTATTTGATGCTGCAAAAGGATCAAATACAAATTCATTTTTTCGAATTTAAAGCTATCGACCCTAAAGAAAATTATGGTCAGGTTTATATCCGCACAAATGATATTGACCAACTTTATCAGCACTTTCTCGCCAGGAATGTGAAAATCCATCCCGCTGGGAAACTAGCAATGAAGCCTTGGGGGCAAAAAGAATTTGCCATATCTGATCCCGACAATAATCTCCTGACCTTTGGGGAAAGTATCACCGTGTGAAAAAGGCATAAGGATGCTCCGCTTCGCGGAACGAGAGAAAATGAGCAATGAATTTAGCGCTTAGCGCGTCTGATTTTCTAGATACATAATATGATTTCCTTGCTCCTCCAATGCTTGAAACACACTATCCGGCATGGTCAAAGGCTTGAGCAAAAAGGAGCCTAGCACCACATCATCATCTCCATCCCCGTCAAGATCATCTGCATCCATGACCATCCACCTGCCTTGATCTGCCAAGGGAAAGTACTGCGGCTTCATCTCCCAATCCCCTTGATTTTCGAGATAGAGGATACTTTTGTCTGCTCCGGCTTCGTAATCCGGGAAAAACGACATCACCATAAAGTCCATATCTCCATCTAAATCATAGTCCTTGCTCCGCACTTTTGAAGCGCCATATTGGGGAAAGAATAAGCGTTCCGCGAAGCGGTAATCTCCCTCATTGAGATAAAGGCGGAGGCCGTGATAAGGCTTGAGCATCATCGTACGATCGCCATTATCACCATTGGTAAGCACAATATCTTTGTCTCCGTCCCCATCGAGGTCCAGCCATTCAAAATCACTTGAGCCCATAATCGAAGGGAGCGTCAATAAGCGTTTTTCTGTAAAACTGCCGGCTCCATCATTAAAAAACGCACTGATCCCTTCATTGCCTTGGGCAAACTGAACAACCAGATCTTGATCCCCATCTCCATCCAAGTCCTCAACATAGACCTTGGTCGCTCCCGCTACCTCTTTGATAATATGCTCTTTATACTCTCGACCATTAAACTCGTACCAGGAAAACTTGCCAATCAAATGACCAAACTGACAGACTATCAGATCTTTATCTCCGTCTTGATTAAGGTCCGCAATCTCAAAATGCACCGGCCTTATCAAACCGCCTGCCGCTAAATTGAACTTCCTCAACTCTCCTTTTTCAAATCTAATCAATGCCCCTGTTGGACGTTGAGCAGGATACATGGCCATCAAATTGGGGGCGACTCCCAGCATCAGCAAATCCGCTTCCATTTTTTGCTGATGAACGATCACGCCGGGTATCTCGGCAAAATCCTCCGTACTAAAATCAGTTTTTAGTCTGACATATTGCCCACTAGCACTGGCCAAAGAAAGTCGTTTTTCCTCTGGTGCAATATCTACCATACTCACGTAGGGTTTGCCTTTAAAGGGAGTGGCAGGAAAAGAACTCTCAAATCGATCCGAAATTTGCCAATGGTCCTGAGAGACAAAGGCCAATTTTTCAGGAGCCTGGGAAATGATATATGTTTGCAGAGATTCCCATTCTGATTGACTCATATAAGGCTTAGAGGCGTACACACGGCCCATTTTTAGCTGTTGGGCCTCCATCATATTGTAGTCCTTATACAATGTGTCTGGCATCGTGCTCATCCCCATGCGAGCTCCCATATGTGGCAGGATATCCTTTTGCCAAGTCTCTTTAGGCAATAGACTCGGAGATACATACTGATGACAACTGGCACAATAGGTTTCTGCTAATTGCTGTCCTGTCCTTTGCTGAGTTTGATCGCATCCCAAGCAAAATAAGATGCCTAAACCAAATAGAAGCAGATATTTCATTACCTAAAATTACACCATAAATCGCTAGTTTGGGGCAGAAAATGCAAAGATTTGGATCCAATATTTAAAGACTTAGTAGTTGTCGAACTGGCTTCGGTCTTGGCGGGGCCTTCGGTAGGGATGTTTTTTGCTGAATTAGGAGCGCGTGTGATCAAAGTCGAGAACCCGCGCTTGGGGGGCGATGTAACTCGATCTTGGAAGTTGGCTCATGAAGACAAGGAAGATAGTCGCTCTGCGTACTTTAGTTGTATCAATTGGGGCAAAGAATCGCTCACACTCGACTTGAAGGCGCCGGGAGATCTTAGGGTGCTAGAGCGATTGTTGGGTCAGGCTGATATTTTGCTCAGTAGTTTTATCCCCGGCCAGGCCGAACGCTTGGGTATAGGGCCCGAACGCCTGCTCAAAGCCTTTCCTCGTTTGATCTGTGGTGAGATCAATGGTTATGGCAAGGAAAACCCTAGACCCGCTTACGATGCCATCATACAGGCTGAGGCGGGCTTTATGTATATCAATGGTGAAGGCGAAAATCGCTACAAAATGCCCGTCGCCCTGATGGATGTATTGGCTGCTCACCAACTCAAAGAGGCTTTGTTATTGGCGCTAATCCAAAGAGGTGTCACTGGCAAGGGTAAGCGGGTAACGGTTTCCTTATTACAGTCGGGGATTAGTGCGCTAGTCAATCAAGCCACCAATTGGCTGGTGGGAGGCAAGGTGCCACAAGCCATGGGGTCTGCGCATCCCAATATCGCGCCCTATGGCAGTAAATTTCGCTGTGCTGATGGCAACTTGATAGTGTTGGCCGTTGGGAGTGATGCTCAATTTGCTACGCTTTGTCAGATATTGGGCGTGGCAGTGCCAGCAAATTATGTTTCAAATAGGGCCCGCCTTGCGGAACGCGAAAAACTAGCGACCTGGCTAAGCGGATTAATCAGTCAGTGGGAGTCCGCAGATTTACTCGCAAAATTTGATGAGCAAAGCGTTCCCGCAGGGGCCATCAATACCATGCCCCAAGTAATGGAGCAATCTTTGGCCGAGGCGATCTTACTCCAAGGCCCTAGCTTCAAAGGTCTTCGATCAATCGTAAGCGAGCACCCCCATCTGCCTCTGAGCGAACCACCTAAATTGGGACAGCATACTGATGCTATTTTGCAAGAGTTTGGGCTAGAAAAAAAGTAGAGCCGCCCTCAAAATGATTGGAGAGCGACTCTATTATAGCAATTGCTAGGTGCTTTATTGTGATTTGGTCGTGATTAGCACCACTCCGTTGCGACCTTTCTCACCATATTTTTTAACGGCCTTATCTCCTTTGATGACATTGACACTCTCAATATCATCTGGCGAGATTGAATTCATTTCAAAACCTTTCCCTACCTCCTTACCATCAAGGATGATCAAGGGGGCTTTTTCCTTTTCGCTCATGAGCTTGATCTCCTTGCCAATATTAGGCTCCTCTTGGCCTGATTTGAAGAAGCTGTGTTTGCTACTGCTCTTGCTCAACTCTACTCTGATGATGCCGCTTTCTGTAAGCTTGACTTCATGACTAGAGAGCCCAATAAAGCTAAAAACGAGCGTTGAGGAGGAGCCTTCTGGAATTGCAATTTCAAAATATCCCGCTTCATTGGTGAGCGTACCGACACTAGACTCTTTGACCAAAATGGTCGCTCCGGCGATCGGACTCTGGTCTCCGGCCATGATAACATGTCCTTGAATGAGCGTCTTGCCGGTGATATTGGCTACCATCTCAGTACTGCTAGGCAAAGCCTTAAAGCTATAAAGACTGAGTCCGAGGATAGGAAGCAAGAATAAGAACTTGATTCTGCTCCACTTGCTTGATCTGTTTTGATTCATCATTTTTATTCGTTTGACAGTTGTAAATTCATTGAAGGCATTGGCTAGGGCAAATCGCTGACTACCAGCACCTTGCTCTAGTAATAATAATTGATAATCTGCTTTAGACACTCCGCTTTCCATCACGCTTTGGTCGGCCTGATATTCGTGGACTGCCAATAGACTCCTTTTGTATAGCCATGCAATTGGGTTAAACCATTGGAAAAGGAGCAAAAATTCGAGCAATAGAATATCAAAGGAGTGTCTCTCCTCAATATGAGCTTGCTCATGGGATATAATTAGTTCGGTGGCTTTGTTTTTGGGGCTTGAGGCCGGCAAAAAAACGTAACGATAAAAGGAAAAAGGAGCTTTGATACCTGAGCTTCGCAGCAAAGTGAAACGAGGATACTCTTCTTTAGCCGAAGCACGAATGAGCTGTCTGATTTGCCCATCCATTTTGACTAGCCTCAAAAGCATCACGCCTAAGCCAATGATATAGGCCCATCCTAGCCAGAGGCTCCAATCAAAGCGTTCGGCAAGGCCGGCTTGATCCACTTCTCCAAGGCCTTGACTAATGCTTTCTATATTCAAGTCTATCGCACTAGGCAAAAAAACCGCAGTACT
>JBCAWW010000275.1:0-7137 GCA_038534415.1 Bacteroidota bacterium
ATCCCATTCTGGATAAACCTTTCGTACAAAGTTTTCCAAAGAATCGGGAGCCAGGTTATATGAAGGGAAGTTTACGCCCATTTTATCAAGAAAAGCGGATAATCCGTCCTTATGAACGGCGGCTTCGTCGATAGAGACCAATAATACTTTGGCCTCGGATTCTGGGTTATTGTTTAGGGCGATAAGTTCAGGTATTTCTTGGATGCAGGGTTTGCACCAAGTAGCGAAGAAGTTAACGACGACATATGGTTTGTCGGCATTATTCACCTCTAACATCAGTTCCTGTTTAGTGACTGATGCTATGTGCCTCTTCGAGGAACGCTTCTCCGACTTGTTTTGGCATGCCACTACAAGTGTAAGTAAGGAGAAACTCAGGATATATGGCATAATGCACTTCATATTCCTTATGCAAATCATCCTTGTGTACGAGTGCTGTGAAGCTTCCGTTCGATTTTAGGGTAAAATTTTGTAGTTGGAGGTAGATATTATCTTTAAAAGCGACCCCTTGGCCATGGATTTTGTAGATAGTTTCTTTCGCGCTCCAGATCAGCAAAAATAGCTCAAATGACTCATTGGCGTGAAATACCTGCAATTCTTCCTCTCCCATAAAGAGAAATCGCGTTCTTAGATTTCGCTTTCTTTTTAAATATTCAATATCAATCCCCACTTCGCATTGGCGCGAGGCGATTGCGGCAGAATACTGGTTGGAGTGGGTATAAGAGATAAAGTGAGGGTTGTTTGTGAGAAAAGGTTTCCCATTTTGAGAATTTAGGCTCTCAACTCTGGTCGTATCAGCGATAGCGAGTAGCTCTTTCATACAGAGTCTACTCGAAAGCCATTCTAATCTTTTCTGGGGATGAGTGATTTTGGAGAGTCGCCGCCACTCATTCTCATAAAGTTTTACCCTCGATAGAAAATACCATTCGTCCTCCTCAATCTGCCATACGCCGATTGAGACCCCCGGTATAGAGCTTTTATGTGTGATATAAGGCATTACCGATCAATATCTCTTCTATTGAAGTTACTACAATTTATTTACTCCGGCAATGTCTAAAAATTTGTAAATCAGAAAATAAAAAATGTCCAATGCGGGGCATAATTCCCACATTGGACAATCGTTCTGCGAAGCAGCTCTAAATGAACTAGTTATCTTCTAGAATACTGTTGCCTTGGCTGCCTTGATATTGTTCGGCCTCATCAATCGTAACTCGGATACCATCGATATAAGGTACTACCCAAGGATCTGAGAGGCCCATTTTTTTGAGTTCTTGACGAAATGCGGCTGCTTCTTCATAGCTTCTAAAAGAGCCGATAACGTATTTATTGAAGCCATCTGCGCGCTCACTGACGAAGTCGCCACCGGTTTCTGGCTTGTTTTCCATTTCATAAAAGACGTAGGCGCCGATTTGGACACGGTATACCAATCCGTCTTGTATGCCCATTTGACTGGTCTTATTGGAAGTAGCTACCTCTGATTGTAGCCTTTCGTTTTGACGACGAAGATTCTGTACTTGTGCTTCTAATTGCACCAACTGCCAACGTAGGCTGTCTGTAGTGCCATCATCTGCTGCTACGCCCGGATTGCTAACTGGGCCTGTAGGTTCCTTTGCAATAGACTCTCTCAATTGCGTTTTGAGATCGTTGATTTGCTCTTGGAAGTTTTCAAATTCACCCTTTAAGGCTGAAGGGTTTTTGACGTACATTTTGGCTTTGTCCTTCCAAAATTTCTTTTCCTGCTTGCTCATATCCTGAGCGTTGAGGACAGGTATGGAGAGGATACAGACTAAAAATGTTGCGAATAAGAACTTTGCAGGGTGCATGATAAGTATCAGTTGGTCAGAGAATAGGCAAAAATGGTAATGTTCTTCCGAACTATAACACGAACTAGCTTACAAATGGGCAGATAAACAAGACAATTCTGCTCCAAAAATTATGCAGTGATCGTTCAATAAAACTATCAGCAACTTCCATGCCTGAAAAGATTGGAAATCGCGTTCGTGGATACTAATTTTACGGCACTAGCAAGAATTCACGTCATTTTACATAAAAAACAATCAATAGTATGTCTAAAGTTACCGTAGTCGGTGCTGGAAATGTTGGTGCTACATGCGCCGAATGCGTCGCTCGTGCAGAAGTATGCAACGAAGTGGTACTACTCGATATCAAAGAAAATTTTGCTGAGGGTAAAGCCCTTGATCAGTGGGAGACCTCTCCGGTCAACTACTTTGACACTCGCATCACAGGTTCTACCAACGATTACAGCAAAACTGCTGGTTCTGATGTTGTTGTAATCACCTCTGGTATTCCTCGTCGCCCCGGAATGAGTCGTGATGACTTGATCGCTACCAATGCTGGTATCGTGAAATCTGTAACAGAACAGGTTATCGCTCACTCTCCTGATTGTATTATCATCGTCGTTTCCAACCCATTGGACGTGATGACTTATCAGGCATATCTAACAGCACAATTTCCATCTAATCGCGTCATGGGTATGGCCGGCGTTTTGGACACTGCGCGTTACCGTTCGTTTTTAGCCCTAGAGCTAAACTGTTCTCCTAAAGATATCCAAGCAGTATTGATGGGTGGTCATGGTGATACAATGGTTCCACTACCTCGCTACACTACCGTAGCAGGTATCCCTGTAACTGAATTGGTGCCTGCTGACCGCATCGAAGCGATCATCGAGCGTACGAAAAAAGGAGGTGGTGAGATCGTTAAGCTTCTCGGTACTTCTGGTTGGTATGCACCTGGTGCTGCTGCTGCTCAGATGGTAGAAGCGATCATGAAAGACTCTAAGCGTATCTTCCCAGTTTGTACCTACCTCACTGGCGAATATGGCGTAAATGATCTTTACCTTGGTGTACCGGTAAAACTAGGTCGTGCTGGTATCGAAGAGATCATCGAACTCCAACTCAACGATGAAGAAAAAGCTCTCCTCAAAGAATCTGAAGCTGCCGTACGTAGTGTGGTAAAAGTTTTGGATAATTTGTAAGAAGCATTGATTCTATAAAAAAAGCAGCGACGCCTTATTGGTGTCGCTGCTTTTTTTATGTCAATATCTTACTCGACTACTGAAAATTTTCCCACAAATTGTTCGATACCCTCGTCCTCAGTCCAAACGTGGTAGATATAAATCCCTGGTACGATGCGTCTATTGCCCTGATCTCGCATGTCCCAAGTTGTACCTCCATCTCCGTCTGTTTCCTCGATTTCGTTGACGAGACGCCCACTCACTGTATAAATGCGAATGGTGGCTGTTTGAGTTAAGTTGGCGAAACGCATGCCTTCAAAAAATTCATGATTGCGCACTGGATTGGGATAGGCAAAAACCTCACTTAGATCTTCCTTATGAGCCGAAAAGGTGGCCACATTGCCTTCCTCGCCAATGCAAACTTCATTGATGCCGCAAAGTTCCTTAACTTCAATCGAAAGCGGATACCCCAAAGCACCAAACTTCGCCGTCTCAATGGTGATTTGGACTGCTTCCATATCTTCAGAAGCCCATTCTACCTTGCTGATCTCTCCTAGAGGAGAAAGCACATAATTTGCCGTATCTAAGGCCTGATCTTCATCAAGCGGATAGTTGAAGTAAAGTACACCTTGCTTGTCATTGGCAATTTCCCAATGGGTCAGATAAAGAAAATCTTCTTCGACGGGCTCATACAAAAAACTGAGGTTTTGACTCATTGGGTCTAAACAAGCCAAATCTGCATCAAGGAAAGTGGTATCTATGGCCAGCGTGTTGAGTCCAGGTTGGAATCCGTCCCGGAACGATAAGACGAGGCGTTTGCTTTGTCCCCCGCCAATGATAGCCACAGGATTTTGTTCTCCATTGAGGACGAAACGGCTTTTATCTTCATTTCGGTCTATTACTGGCCAACTAAACCATAGTTCAAGCTGACGATCCCCTACCACTGATAGACTATCAACGCGAGGGCGTTCGTGTGGCCGCAATATGATTGCATTGCCAAAACCACTTTCATTGGGGTTGAGGGCAGGATTGACCGCCCGTAAGACATACAGATATTCTTCCTCGCTGGTACTTACATCCAAAAATGTGGTCCCACTCACAGGACCTACCACTTGGGCGGTATCATTATTGAAGGGATCGCGAATTCGCCAGATGTTGTAGCCAGTGGCATTAGGGCTGCTTTGCCAATTGAGTCTTACTTGGTTGGGGCCTAGTACTTTGCCGCTGAGGGAAGTAACGGGTGTTGGACCGCTATAGAGCACGTCTTTTTCAAAAAAGATCGTCGAATCTCCTCGGCCAATGCCTATTTCTTGAACCCCATTGCCATTGAAATCTCCGATCACATGATGGGAGGATAAGGTGCCGTAAAAAAACCAGGTCATTTGGTATTCTCCGCCGACGTACTCCACCACATAGGTGCGTGGGAAGGTGGTGAAGACCAATTCATCGGCCGGGTCATTGTCGAGATTACCAGCGGTGGCAGCATTATAGGATTCGGTATCTAGGTCATAGAGATAATCTTCCCAAACGATCTGGTATTGATCGTTGCCTTGGCTTTCGAAGATTCGAAGCCACCAATAAGGAGTGTCATATTCAAAATCATCATTGCGTAAGGAGGTCGTATGCACAGCAATGAAGAGTTCGTCCTTGCCATCGCCATCAAAATCACCTGCGGTTACGTAAGGTCCCGCTTTGGTGAGATCAGTACGATTGAGGAAGGTATTGCGATAATTGTCGCCATTTTGGTGCTCATAGATGGTGAAATCACCATCAAAATCGCCATAAACGGTTTCTGGTTTACCATCTCCGTCAAAGTCCCGTGTCACGGAACGCGGAGATACAGACCCTTGGTAATCTCCCGTGGTATCCGCTAGTGTAGCCGCTTGGGTAAAATCGTTGCCGGAGGCCTCAAAAATGAAATAATCGGTAAAGTCTTTGACGATTAACTCAGCTTCGTTATCTCCATCGGTATCAGCCAAACTAGCAGCATAAAAGCCATTGCCTTCATTGCGGTAGATCACCTCTGCGGGGAACGCTCCGTTTGTGCCCTGCTCCAAAAGATAGAGGGAATCGTTGACGGAGGCTAGTATCTCCAACAAGCCATCACCATCGGTATCGCCTACATCCTTTGGGATCAATATGGGCTTGAGTTCGACAGAGTCGACCTTGATGAATTGATCTCCCACAAATTCATAGATCGTCAGCGGGCCAAAGGTCAATTGGTCGTTGTACTCACTCATAATCACCTCAGGCAGATTGTCTCCGTCAAAATCCTGGGGTTTTTCGAGCAGCCGACCCATGGGGAGAGAATAGGGCTGCTGGGTGAAACCTGTACGATTGATGGAGCGACTCTGAAAATCGATGGTAAAACTTTCTGAAATGCTACTCATGCCCGCTAGATTGGTGGTGCTAATCAGCATTTCATATAGGCCACTGCTAAGGACATCGGTACCGAGCAAAAATTCTCCATTGCGGGTAGTACGGTCAAAACCGATGGTTTTATAGTCAAGCGTTCCGCTGCGGCGGTACTTCAACTCATGAACCCCCTGATCGGAGCTTCGAAATACCACTAGCGCCTTGCGCTCTTGATTATCCCAAATGGGGGCCGCACGCAAAATCTCTAATTGAGAGGCACTGGTATCGCGGACAAATCTGATCCGATCTTCGGCAGTAAAGCCATTGGTTTTTTCCAATCTGATCCGAAGCGTATAATCGCCTTCAGGCAAGGAGCGTAAATCCCACCAAGCGAGGGTGTCTTCTTTTTGCTGGTAAGCTTGGTCGGCGACAATGACCTGCCAATCGCTAGTATCTTCCGTTCCCGGCATCCATTCGATATGATACTTTGAAAACTCCGGGTCTAGCACCGTGCCGATGATGGGAATCGAATCTAGATAGGAGCCGCCGTCATTTTCGGGAGAAACAATTTGCACATTGGAGCTACCCACCGACAATAAGGCTTTGTAGATATTGAGTCGCCCAGCGCCAGTGGTATGATCCCAGCCAGCACGTCCGATATCGTCAGTGGTGGAGGTCAGGATGCCCCTTACCTGCTGAGGAGAAAGGATCCCTTTGTGTGCGAATAAGAGCCCAATAGCGGAGGCAACCATAGGGGCAGAGGCACTTGTGCCGTTGAAACGACCATAAGCCGTAATCTGCCCATTGCTGGCAGTATCTTGGGGAGAAGTGGTAAAAACGCCTGAGCCAGGAGCACAAAGATCTACAGTTACGCCATAGCTGCTCAAGGGCCAAAGAAATTCATCACCAGTTGACAAATCTGCGGCAGAAGCGGATACTGAAATTACCTCATTAAAGCCAGAAGGGTAGTGGAGCGCATCGCCAGTCCCATTACCGGCAGAGCCTACCATCACTACTCCTTTGGCGTAGGCATAACGAATGGCTTCATGCATCATCAGGGAAGGATAAATATCGCCAAATGAGAAGTTCAAAATTTGGATACCATTATCCGCCGCATAAATGATGGCTCGTGAGATATCGTCGTCTTCGCCCGCTCCAGTAGAGCTAAAGGCGCGAATGACACTAAGTTTACAATTTGGGGCTAGGCCTGCGCCGCCGATTTGATTATCCGCTTTGGCACTGATGATACCGGATACTACGGTGCCATGGTCATTGTCGTCCCAAGGATTGGCATCTTCAAACAGATAGTCGCCGCCAAAAGGGCTGCGTGGTTGATCGGTAAAATCATAGCCGATCACATCGTCTGGATAGCCATTATTGTCTTCGTCTAATCCGTTAAAATCTCCGCTGATACCATTACGCGACTCGCTAGCTGGCCATGGCTCAAAGGTACCATTACCGTTAAGGTCTTCTAATGCATTGATGGCAAGTTGACCGTCAAACTCAGGGTGGAGGTAGTCCAAGCCAGTATCAATGACGCCAATTCTGATTTGAGCATCGCCTTGGGTGATGTCCCAGGCTGCAAAGGATTGGATAAAATCATGATACCATTGATTGCTAAGGGAGTCATCATTTGGGATAAAATGGGGGCTATTGATAGCGTGGAGACTAAGACTACGGTTTTGCTCTACTGCACTAAATAGTCCACTTGCCTGTAATTCTGAGATGCGAGAATTAATGTCTCCATTTAGTTCAATGGTAAACCATTGGCCTATTTCAGAGGAAAATTCTCCAGAATAAAGGCTTTTTAA
>JBCAWW010000276.1:0-7132 GCA_038534415.1 Bacteroidota bacterium
CACCCAAATTGAATCTTACAGATTTAGCCTTCATCCCTAAACCAAAATAACGATCTTAGCATCTATGAGACGAGGCATCATCATCGGCTTATTTTTGGCCCCTTGGCTTTGGGCAATGGCCCAAGAAGAGCAGATCAAATACGAGCGCGAGGAGCGGGTCAGGGTCAATATCGTCCCGGCTTTGGCTGGAGAGTTTGTAGAGGGCTGCGGTTTCACCGAACGCTTAAAATGGTATTGCGAATACAGTCAAGACGGGATCTCCTACGAGGCCAAAGTCAAACGAGAGGGAATCAAATACAGCATCGAATTTGATGAAGAAGGCCAGCTGCAAGATGTCGAATTGAGCACGAAGTGGGAAAGCATACCCCAAAGTACGCAAATGCAAATAGCGCAATATTTAGATAGTACGTTTCAAAATCATCGGATCAAAAAAATTCAAAAACAGTGGACGGGTCCTGCCCCTGACTTACAAAAGTTGATCCGCCAAGAAGATTCAGCTACCAACTATAGTACCCAGTATGAGTTTGTGCTCAGAGGCAAGGTCAAGGGGAAGACTTATTGGTACGAAATCCTATTTAATGAGGAGGGACTACTGCTACGCCGGTCTATTTTTGTACCGCGCAATACCGACAATTTAGATTACTGAGCCATATGTTTCGAAAATCAAGTATATGGCTCTGCCTAACGCTATGCACCTTTCCTCTGTGGTCGCAGTCTCTATATCGCATCGGTATGCTGCCGCAGATCAATTTCAATACCAGCCTTAAAGCAGACTGGGGACTCAACGGTAAAATCGAATCACGGCAGATTTTCCGCAAGGGGGTTTTTGAAGATCCAGCATTTAGTGGCTACGAATATGCCCTGACGGATGTCTCTCTCGTTCTATCTCACAAAATCTATGCGGGCAGCACGCTCGCAGGTGGCTATCTGATGCGTATTAGTGAGGAGGGCCTGAGCCATCGTTTTATCCAGCAGTATTCCTTTGTCAATCGCTACGCTGGTTTTCGTTTGGGGCATCGCTTGCTGGCTGATCAGACCTTAGCCTTAGCGGAAGCAGCCAGTTTCAGACTGCGTTATCGTATCGGCATCGATCTTGCCCTCAATGGTCAAAAAGTCGATCCCGGCGAATGGTATTTCAAACTCACCAACGAATACCTCAATGTTTTGGAGGGCGGACTATATGATCTGGAGCTACGCCTCGGTCCTAGCCTCGGCCATGCCTTCACCGACAACAACAAACTAGAAATTGGCCTAGATTACCGCTGGGATTCACTGCTAAGCGAGACGAGGCGGCACAGCCTTTGGCTCAAGTTTGCTTGGTATTTGAAATATAAATAAGCCGTAGCTGCGCGCATGCACGCCGCAGCAATATACCCCGCACCCACGAGGAAATCGTTCCGCAAAGCGATGAACCTAAAAAGGAGTCGTCATCAAAAAACCGGCCTGGTCGAGATCGTTGAAAAGCGGTATCAAAATCCGCGTGGCCAATCCAAATAGCAGCAAATAACCAATGATATCGGTAAAGGCCGTAATCAAGATCGAAGAAGCAATCGCAGGGTCAACCCCAAAGCCTTCGAGCATGATCGGAATAAACGAACCCGCAAAGCCTGCCAAAATCAGATTGCTAAACATCGCCAAAAAAACCACCAAGCCAATCATGGCTTCTTGCTGGGGCGTAAAAGTATCAGGGCTCATATAGCCCACCAACAAAGTCAAAGCTAAAGAAACCAATGCACCTATCATCAGGCCATTGATCGCGCCTACTACCACTTCCTTGGCCACGACCCTAAAAGCCTTACGACGCGGAATGCCATCAGTAGCGATACGACGAATCGTTACCGCTAAGGTCTGGGTCCCCCCATTGCCGGCTACGCCAGCGATAATGGGCATCATAAAAGCGATGATCACCAAGCGCTCGATCGTGGTCTCAAATTGAGACAAAGTAAAAGCGGCCAGCGAAGCGGTACACAGATTGATCATCAGCCAAGGGATGCGACTGCGCACCGAACCAGCCCAGCCACCACGGAGGTTTTCGTCTTCTGAAACCCCCGCAATCTTTAAGATATCCTCGGTATTTTCCTCTTCGAAGACATCCATGACATCATCAAAGGTAATCCGACCGAGTAGCTTATTATTTTTGTTGAGGACCGGCAGCGTAGGCAGATTGTATCGCTGCATGAGCTTAGCCACCTGCTCCTGATCCATGGCGACATTGACAGAGATCACATCTCGCTCCATGATATCCCCGATACGATCATTGTTGCGAGACACAAATAGTGCCCGAAATGTCAAGTATCCTACCAAATGAAACTGATCATCAATCACATAGATGGTATAAAAATCCTCCATCTCGTCTTCAGACTGCTGCACCAGTTCGCGCAGCGCCTCTAGTTTGGTCATGTTTTCACGTACCACGACCACATCGGGATTCATCAGACCACCGGCCGAATCCTCATCATAAGAAAGGAGTCGATTGAGGACGGATTCCTCTTCGTCGGGTACGTAGTAGAGAATTTTTTCTTGTAGCTCCTCCGGAATTTGCGCCAAAAGGTCGGCCGCATCATCGGGGTCCAACTCTTTGATCAGGCCAGAGGCTACTTCGGGGTGTAGATAAGTGAGAAGTTGACCGGGATTGGTATCCTCGTCCATTTCTGAGATCGCCTCAGAAATCAGCTCTTTGGGGAGCTCGCGCAAGATCCGCTCCTGAATTTCAGGATGGGTATCTTCGAGTACAAGGGCAATTTCGGTTGGGTGTAAAACACTGAGCAAGGCACGCACGTGTGCGTTGGGCGACTTTAGGAGACGCCGTACGCGATCAATTTTTTGAGCTCTGTCGCGAACTTCTGCCATGCCGGAGGTTTCATTTTTATGATCTCATTATTACCCGGGTGATCAATATGATGATACAAGCCAAAAACATGAAGATGGAGATCTTGTTGATCCCGTGCATCATCTTGAGGTTGAAGCTTTCCGGGGCATCGGGATCTGCTTTACGCAGGCCAACATAGGTCAATATTTTGCGAAGTACTTCCATATAGGCTTAACTATATATTGTGCCACTTGTTTTACCCAATTTCTCAGCGCTAAAGTACATAGGCAGAAACTTTCCCCCAAGAAAAAAATGGAGCGCTACAAAATTTTGCAACGCTCCTCTGTAAATCCAATTATGACAAATAGCGAGATCAATCTTCAAAGCCCCTTAAAAACCGATCCAGTTTAAAGGTCCCACCACAAAATGCAGAACGCTCAGCGCCCCTAATGGCAAGCGTTCTGCGCAGCAGTCAAACCTAGCGCCTCACCTGCACCCGCTCCAGCTGTGTCTTGCCCTGCGCCCTGATCTCTAGAAAGTAGAGACCGCTGGCGATGTCTGCTACGGGGATGACCGCTTCGCGGAACGCTTGGTCGGAGCTTTTGACCACTTGCCCATGCATATTGAGTAGGCGATAAGATTGGGCTTGGCTGTTGGTGAGTTGGACTTTGATCCACTCTTGGGCTGGATTGGGATAGATACGAAGGGCTAAAGGTGCTGTAGGGTCAATTGCAGTGCTGCGTTCATAAAGCACAGCTGAGTCTGCCGGACAAATATGGAGGCTACGGAGCTCGCCGAGCCTATTGACCGCAACGAGATTGCCGATGGCTCCGCTAAAGGTTTCAAAAAGATCCATTTTACCTGCCAGATCATCGATCATGATGATAGAGATTTTGCCGACTCGGCCATAACCTTGGCGATCAGTTTGATCCGTGCCCACCATCGCCAAGGCGATGCGCTGTTCGCTTTCACGCTTCTTGTCAAAGGTGATCATGTCCACATTTTTGACACCTAGCCATGAGTTGGTATAATCGATCCTAGCACTAGCCAATTGATACAGGCTGGTATCCAAGTCCAGCGTAAAAGCGAGCCCATAGATATCTTGAGCAGGCATACTATCAGACCCCAGTTCGATGATCAAGGTGGCGGTATCGCCTACGGCAACGCTATCTTCCAATATGTTGAGAAATATGGGCGGGCCATTGGTGCCAAGGATATCGGTTTTGTTGTGGGTCAGACCGTAATTGAGGTTGATCGCGAGGGTGTCGGCTGCATTGATGATGCCATCGCCATTGCAATCGAGATGTTTATAGTTGACTTGGGTGATCAGAGAGTCATTCCAATTAGGGGCCCACTGGGCCTGCCAATTGAGGGAAGCGTTCGGCCGGGCCGGACCCGTACTCCCATAACCAATGCCGAGGGCCAACAAATCGAGCTGATCGGCTACGCCATCTTGGTTGGCATCGCCGGGCCATACGCTATCCGAAAGAGGTGCCGCCAGGAGGGGAAGGGGCTGCAAAAATCCCTCACTGGCTAGCAATCCTCCCGTAAGTTCTGGCGCGGAGACGATAGGCTCTCCGATAGAGTAAACGATCGTCAGCGTACCGCTTTGTCCGACGCCACCTTCGGCGCCCACGACATCACGGACTTGGATCTGCCCCCAAAGTGTCAGACTGCTCAGCCCCAGCAGTGTAGTTAGGATGAATGTTTTCATCTTTGGTATTGATTTGGGGATTATTTGCGGTCGCGAATCACTTCAAAGTTTTCGTAGCCTTGACGGATGCATTTGGCTTCCCAATCAAAGCGGTAGTTGCCGGTGCCGCCTCGCAGCTCCTTGACGACAAAGCCTTGTGTGGTTTTTTCGATGACGGCCAGGCCTTCAGAGTCGCCTGAAAGCGGGGTCAACATGATGGTCATATTGTCGGCGGTAGCGATCAGTTGGAAGTGATCGGGAAAGCTGATGGTGGCCTGGCCATTGACGAGTTCGGCGGTACCGCGGGCATAGGCGCCTGCCTCTGGGCCTTCGAGATTGGCATACCAGATTTCTTTGGTGGGATCTTCGGGATGATCGATTCTAAAGCTCTTAAAGTCGCCAAAGACTTCGCCCTGACCGCTCGCATTGACTTGAATACCCGCTTTGAGATTATTGAATTCATCGTAGACATTGATAAAGCCGCGGTCATTAGGAGAGATACCGGCCGCTACGCGGGTTTGTCCACTCATATTTTGCAGGGCCATATCGCCATCGTGGATGGCCGTGCCTGCCGTTTCAGTCCAAGGACCAGCTTCGTCACTGCTAGGTACCCATTGGGTGCCATTCCATTTGAGGACTTCTCCACTAGCAGGAGCAGTATTGGCAAGCGGATTGCCTTGTAAAGCCTCAACAGTCAAAGTCGGGAAGTTGCCCGACACATCACCAGCAGCGCTAGTCGAAGTATTGATATCATCTGAGGCGTCTGTATCGCCGGTATTCACGATAGTACCTCCTATAATATTGATCCCAGGCCCTGCATTATACGCTGTCCCAACAGTCACACTGCCTCCTCCATTTGAGAGTGTCACAATATTACCCGTACTACTTAAAGTTTGAATTTCATTGGTGGGATCTGCGTCGGCATCATCTACCTCGTCAGCTGCAGGTATCCATTGAGTGCCATTCCATTTATAGACTTGACCAAGGCTGGGAGTTGTATTGGCTATCGAAAAACCATTAATGGCGGACACTACTGGGTTTGGATAGACACCGCTAAGGTCTCCTCCAGCAGGGGTTAAAAAAGTGATATCATCATTCGGGTCCAGATCACCAGTGTTGGTAATCACATTGTTGGTGATATCGATACCCGCACCTTGGAGGTAAACGGGCAGTGGTACCGAATTTCCTCCCGAGATACTAATATTTCCTCCTACGATAGCTAAACTTTGAATCTCATTGGTCGGATCAGCATCCGCGTCTGTATCATCATCGGTACTAGGCACCCAAGTAGTACCATTAAATTTGAGAATTTGATTCAAGCCTGGGGATTGGGAGGAAAGTGGAAAGCCAGCTAGCCCATTGACGGTAGGATTGGGGTAAAGACCGCTAAGGTCTCCTCCAGCAGAGGTTAAAGAAGTAATATCATCGCTTGGATCGATATCTCCAGTATTGATAATGGTACCGCCGACTAGGTTGATGCCAGCCCCAGCAGTGTATTGAGATGCGAGAGAGACAGAAGCCATCGTCCCCCCTGGGACCAGTGCCAAGGTATTGCCCACTAGCTGAAGACCATAGGCTGAGGCAGAATCATCGGCGGGCAGCCAAGTGTTAGTGATATCATCCCATTTGAGGACTTGGTCATTTATCGCGCCATTTTGGGCGATATCTAAAGGAGAACCAATTGAACCATCCCCACTCAATCTTGCCGTAACATTAAAGGCCCCTCCAGTAGAAACGGCATCGGGACTAGGTTCCCATTGTAGAGTAATCGCGTTCCACTTAAGGACATCATTATTAGCGGGAATAGTACTAGATAAGGGATTACCTTGTAAAGCATTAACGGTCAAACTTGAAAAAACCCCGCTGACATCTCCTCCGGCGTTCGACGTAGTCGTAATATCATCACCCGCATTGGTATCACCCGTATTGCTGATCACACTCCCACTAACATTGATCCCGGTACCCGCGACAAAATTATTGACCGCATCAAAGTCCGGCACCCAATCTTGGCCATCCCACTTGAGCACTTGGCCCAGGGTAGCTCCATTTTGAGCAATTTGTAGAGTATCGCCATTGAAAGAGAGTTCATCCTCGACGGGCAAAGAGGAGCGTTCCGCGTAGAGGGCATAAGGCACACTACTCAAACTATGATCGCTGATCAATACATAACCCGAACCAGCATCCAACTCTGTGCGGAGTGAATAAGGACCGCCGCTCCAATCAATATCAGCAAAGGTACCGCTGCTCGGAACGCCCTGCCCGATCTTCAAGACAAATAAGCCCTGCGAATTGGAGGTCGTCGAAAAATGAGTTTCCTCATAAACCGTGGTATTGCTGAGGTGAAGGGTGAAACGAATGTCGAAAGTTTGGTTGGCATAAACAGCGATCCCATCAAAGGCCATCGCTTGGTAGTTGATGCTTTGAGGCACCTGCGCAAATAGCGCCATCGAGCTGAGCAAAAAGACTGTAAAAAGGCTAATGTGTAAATGTCGCATCGGGTTTTGAGTTATTAGGTTGGCTTGCGTTTGTTCAGACCGGCCCCATTGATCTGGATAGTTCCTTTTTTGGACAATACAAAAGTAGAGACAAAAGTGTAAGCGAGAAAACACTTTTAGGATGATTTATAGAAC
>JBCAWW010000277.1:0-7126 GCA_038534415.1 Bacteroidota bacterium
TTCGAAGGCATTACTACCACTACATTTTTGATATTGAGGTGAGTGGTAATGGTACCTTCTTCGCAGGAACGCATAATCCTGCCTCAACTATCGACGATTCTCTTTATACCTCTACTGACGGTATCAACTTCACCGCTGCTGCTGACGCAAACTTCTTTGACAACGGTAAGTTTAGCTTCAATGGTATGCGTATCGCGGTTTCTCCTTCTGATCCTAATATCGTTTATGTAGGTACTACCTCTGCCAGCCAAGGCTTGAATGGGGTTTACCGCTCAAATGACAATGGGGGTGATTGGTTCCGCTACGGACCTCAAGGAGGTCCTGGTTTCCGTCCGCTCAACCGTACCGGACGTGATGCCTTCATCTTTGAAGTATTTCCTGACAATCCAAATGAATTAGTTGTAGCCGGTAACTCTTGGTATACCTTCATCGAAGGGGATGGTTGGACACAAACTGCCCAACACTTTGTTCCTTTCTTAACGAATTATATTACCAGCAATATGTATTCACTCGTCTTCAAAGACAGTGAAACCATGTTTATCGGTACCGACCAGCAAATTATCCGTTCTAATGACCGTGGGATAACTTTCTCACAGCAGTCAAAAGGATATGAAGCTACCGTCATTTATAGTGTCGCTTCCATCGGACAGGCTGAGCAATCTGCCGTTATTGCGGGAACGCAAAATGTAGGCGTTGTCTACAACGGTTTGTACGACACTAGCCTACCAAGTGCTCAAGGATACGGACAGATATCTTCTAGCAACTTTGGCGAAGTAGCGGCCTCTTATCTACATCCCGGTAGTATCATTACTCAGGGCACTGATGACGGTATTGTGCGCTCGCTAAATGCTGGTGGCGCATTTGAACGTTTTTATGGTGTACCTATAAGCCCTCAGGTTTCAGGTCTGATTCCTGCTGGTTCTGATACGATCATTGACCGTCCTAATGCTTCTAGTGGTGGGGGACAGTTATTTAATAGCGGTGGTCCTGCACAGACGCCATTTGTGCTAGACGAAGTGATCCCTGAAAGCGTTCTCGGAGAGAACCTCACTAAAGAAAGCCTGCGTGAGCAATCTGAAGAGTACTTATTTTTTGCTTCTCGCCAATATGTATGGGTGGTAAATGGTGCTTTAGGAGATGGTCTACAGGTAAAATGGAACCGTGTCTCTAATGAATTGGTCAATGGTGTTACTGAATACCTTAGCGCGATGACCACTTCAGGTGATGAGGATCATACTGTATGGGTTTCTTCAACCCGTGGAGGCCTATGGCGTTTAGACAAGCCACACGAATTAGGCAGCTTTGATGCGACCAATGATGTGACGCAAGTCAATACTCAGCCTAGTGCAGGTCTGTCTGCTATGAATGGTCGTTGGTTGTCTACAATTGCAGTTGACCCTCTCGATCCCAATCGCGTCGCAGTAGCTTATGCAGGTTACGGTGGCGACAATAGCGCGGTACAGTCCTTCATTTTCTTGACCGAAACGGGTAATACCACTCCTACCTTTGCTCCTATTACGGGTGCACCTGCAAACGAACCGATCTATACGGTAAAGTTTGTCGTTGATCCTTCTAGCGGAGAGAGTGTTTTGCTAGCTGGTACAGAAAGCGGACTTTACACTATAACTGACCTCAATAGCTTAGGCCCAATTTATACTTCTACTTGGACCAATGAGTTTGGTGCTGACTTTGGCAAGGTGCCTGTATATGACATCGATGTGCGCTTGTACAAGAGCAGCATCTTTGACGAAGATACTCAGGACTTTACCTTGGTACGCGACAATACTGTATTTGTCGCCACTCACGGTCGCGGTATTTGGTCTACTAGTAACTTGGTCTACCCACGTAAGAGCAATCCAGAAACGCCTGAGTTAATCGAGCAGTTGGCTGTAAACCTCTATCCAAACCCTAATCAGGGTGAGGCTAGTCTCCAACTTGAATTGCCCGAAAATGGTGTGCTATACTATAGCATCACTGATATCAATGGCCGTCAGTTAAGTGCTGAGCAAAGAGTTGACCTTACCGAAGGTAAGCAGGAGGTTGAATTAGACCTTCGTCGCTTGAGCCCAGGTCTTTACTTCGTGCAAGTTCGCTTAGAAGGCAAGACTGAAGTACTTGAGCGTACGCTCAAGGCAGTCGTCAATCAATAAGCCAAAAGTAAAAATCACATATTTAGTAGCCGCGCATCTTTGTGCGGCTACTTTTTTTTGTATTCAAGCTGCTTCGCCTTTCCGCAAATCCAGAGCCGAACTTTTTACATATTAATGTCGTATCTTTGTTCTACTATGGAATATCCCTCCAAAGCTATAGAAGCTGCTGTAAATGAGCTTTCTTCCTTGCCTGGAATAGGACGAAAAACGGCCCTCCGACTCGCCCTACATATTCTCAAAAAGACTGAAGATGAGGCGGAACAATTGGGTTCCTCCATCACCAATCTGCGCAAGAATATCCGCTACTGTGCGGAATGTCATAATATCTCTGACGATGAGATCTGTAATATCTGTGCCAATCCGCGCCGCGATAGCAAGCTGATCTGTGTGGTAGAAGATACCAAGGATGTCATCGCCTTAGAAAATACCCACCAATTTCATGGCCTTTATCATGTATTGGGTGGCTTGATCAATCCGCTTGCGGGCATTGGGCCTTCTATGCTCAATATCGAAGCACTGGTAGAGCGAATCAAAGCCAAACAGATCAGAGAGATCATCTTTGCCTTTAGCGCCAATATCGAAGGCGATACGACCAGCTTTTATGTTTCCAAAAAATTGGCTCCGCTTGGAGTCAAAGTGTCAAGTATTGCACGAGGGATTCCCGTTGGTTGTGATCTCGAATTTACTGACGAGGTGACCTTAGCCAGATCCCTTATGAACCGGACCCAACTGGCTATGCCAGGTAGCTCGTAAAGCCAAGTATGGACCTCTCGATCATCATTGTCAATTACAACGTCAAGCATTTTTTGGAGCAGTGCCTACTCTCCGTCGAAAAAGCTATGGGCGGTATCGAGGGCGAGGTGATCGTCGTCGACAATAATTCGGTCGATGGGAGCCAAGAAATGATGCGCGAAAAGTTTGGCGACAAAATTACCCTCATCGCCAATACCGACAATCCCGGTTTCTCCAAAGCCAATAATCAAGGCATCAAAATTTCGCAAGGTCGCTATGTCTTACTCCTCAACCCCGATACTGTGGTCGAAGAGCAGACCTTTCGCAAATGCATAGACTTCATGGACGCTCATCCTGATGGAGGAGCCCTCGGAGTCAAAATGATAGATGGGGAAGGACAGTTTTTGCCTGAGTCAAAACGTGCTTTGCCGACGCCTTGGGTATCTTTTTATAAGATTTTTGGCCTCGCAAAACTCTTCCCTCAAAGCAAGAAATTTGGCCAATATCACCTGACTTTTCTCGATAAAGAAGAAAACCATCCGATCGAAATTTTGTCCGGCGCCTTTATGTTTATGCGTTCCGAGGCACTCGAAAAGATCGGCTATCTGGACGAAGACTTTTTTATGTACGGCGAAGACATTGACTTGTCTTATCGCTTCATCAAGGCTGGCTATCAAAACTATTACCTCTCCGATACGCAGATTATCCATTATAAGGGAGAGAGTACCAAAAAGGGCAGTCTCAACTATGTCCGGGTCTTTTATCAGGCCATGATCATATTTGCCCAAAAGCATTTTGGCGGCAGCCGCAAACAGCTATTTATTGCGTCGATCCGCTTGGCCGTTTATATGCGGGCTTTGGCGGCGATTATGAATCGTATGCTCAAGCGTTTTGGTTTTCCGATTCTCGAAACGCTTCTCATCTTCCTCACGACCTTTGGGATCAAGCGATACTGGGAGCATTATGTCAAATATATCGAAGGAGGTGCCTACCCTGCTGAGTTTAGTTATCTCTACATGCCGGCTTACGCCTTGGTGTTTGTCCTCTTTTTGTGGTTAGCGGGGGCCTATCAAAAGCCTTTCAAAATTCGTCCGCTGGTCATGGCGCCCATTTGGGGCTTTGTCGCAATTGCTACGATCACGTATATGTTTGATCCGATACGCAACTTTTCCAGGGGAATTGTGGGGCTGTCGGCGGTATTTAGTATGGTGATCACCATGGCTACGCGCGGCTTTATCAATTGGCGAGAGCATGGGACTTTTTTCTTTACTGAGTCTCGCAGCAAAAGAGTCGCCATTATCGGGCAAGGGGCAGACGTTCGACGAGTAGTCGACCTCATCAAAGGCGAACTAGACTACCCCGTAGAAATCGTAGGCGTAGTAGAAACGGAGCGTTCCGACGAAGTCGAACACCAAGATCCACAAATCGAACGCCTCGGAGAACTTAGTCGCCTAGCCGAAATTATCCAGTTTTACGACCTCAACGAGATCATCTTTAGTAACTCTAGTATGCCCACCGAAAGCATACTGGACACTATGCGAGACCTAAGAGATACCGAAATCGCTTATAAAATCGTGCCGCCACAAGCTGATTATATCGTAGGGCCGCAAGCGATTCATACCTCTCGTTATAGCCGACAAATTGGCTTTCGCTTGCAGGAAGCTGACGTACGTTGGCGCAAGCAAGTGTTTGATAGCGTGAGTAGCGGTCTACTGATCTTGAGCTACCCTTTGCTTTTTTGGCTGTATCAGCGTCCCGTAACCGCTTGGTCGAGACTCTGGAAGGTACTGACTCGGCAGCAGCATATGGTGGGCTATATCCACCCTGAAACCGAAGACCTCCCTCCTTTGAAAGCGGGGCTGCTCAGTATGCTCGATCGTGCCAAAGGCACCAGCAAAGACCTAAATACCAGGGGCTTAGATAAGTATTATGCCCGTCAATATCGCTGGGAAATGGACCTTGAAATCCTCCTCAAGGCTTGGCGGCGTATTGGTGGCTAAAGAGGGAATGTAGTATATTAGGTCATCTAGCCAAGATACACCCTAATGAAACGCCTTTTGATTGCACTGCTATTTTGTAGCAGTCTGCCCCTGTTTAGCCAAGAAAGTCCTTCTTACGTATTTGACTCTCTTTATCAAAAAATGCGCGCCGCCGGTGTGCCAGTAAGTGATGCGCGTAAACTTGCTTCCAAGGCCGAAAATGTATTTCGCACCGAGTATGACACCGTCGGCTGGTTAGGTCCATTGCACCTTTTGCTGCTAGATCAGGAAAGAGGTAATGATCACTTTGAAATCTTCCAAACCGTCAATAGCGCAATCGAACTCAGCCTGATGGCAGGAGACACGATTGCCGCGACGCATTATCTGGGGCACTTTTTTCAGGGACGACAATGGGAACTCCCTCCAGAGGAAAGTACGCGTCTGTTTGAAATACTTTGGCGTGTATTGGATTATTATGAAGCGCATCCCGAACAACCCTACACTGGGCACCAGCATAAAAGCTTTTTGCTCTATCATCTCGCTTTCTTATACAATGAATGGCAAGAGACCGAAGAAGCGATTCGTTTGGTAGATGAGGCGATCGAGGAGTCTACCCAAATTCATGATCGGGAAGAAGTGGCCTATCTCAAGGGGATCAAATTGCTTTTAGGCGTTTATAGTCGTCAGCTCGATAGCCTAAATAACTGGGTGCCAGCATATGAAAACTCGGTGGATGTAGAAGACTTATCGGAAGGGAGAATGCTGCTGCCAGAAGTGGCGCGAGGGATCCATTATTATTACAATGAAAATCAGGCAGATAAAGCGATCAATTTATTGTCGAGGGCCACGAGCCAATCCTATAGCAAAGCGGTGCATCAGCCTTATCGGGCGATTCTACTGAGCTGTTTGGGTAGCATTTTGATGGATCAAATGGAACGAACCCCAAACTCCTTTTATCTCTATGAAGACAATATGATGGGGCTGGGCTATGAGTCCCTAGACGAAGTGTTGCGCGAAGCGCAAAAAGAACTAAAGAACAGCTCCCTCGATGCCTCGCTGATGTTTTTGAACTACCTCTATCCGGCTCGGATCAAACGTTTTGAGCAGTTGGGGCAAAAAGATTCGGTCATTAGGTACCAGAAAAAAATCATTGAGCTCAAAAATAAATCTCTCTCCGGCGATCGGATGAATTTGCTCAAAACCCTCAAATCTCGTTACGAACTACGGGACCAGCAGCAGACCATCGCCGTGCTCAATGCCGAACAAGAAGCCTCTGCAATCCGTGAACGTTTGGGATTGTTGGCCGTGATATTGATTGTGCTGCTGCTGATAGGCTTGATCCAACGCTATCTCTATGTGCGTAAAACGGGCAATCAGCTTGCCGAGCAAAACAAGCAAATCCTGATCGAAAAACAACGAGCCGAAGCTTCCGAAATCGCCAAGCAGCAGTTTTTGGCAAATATGAGCCATGAGATTCGGACGCCCATGAATGCGATCAAAGGGATGACCGAAATATTGCTTCGCAGAACGCCTGCCTCAAACCAACTGACCTATCTCAAGGCGATCCAAGAATCTTCTAGTTCTCTACTTGTCATCATCAACGACATCCTCGATATCTCCAAACTCGAGGCGGGCAAAGTAGAATTAGAAGCGATTCCGTTTTCCATCACTGAGCTCATCCAAAACGTCCAAACCATCATCCAACTGCGGGCCGATGAAAAAGGCTTAGCCTTGCAGATACAACTTGACGATAGTCCCGCTTGGGTGATTGGCGATCCGACTCGCTTGCATCAAATCCTACTCAATCTTTTGAGCAATGCGGTGAAGTTTACCGAGCAAGGATCGGTGCGTTTGGAGTTGAGTAGTCATCCTTCGGAGAACGCTGATACTCGCTTATACCAATTGGCAGTGGTCGATACCGGTAAGGGCATAGAGGCAACTAAGCTCCATACCATTTTTGAACCCTTCAAGCAGGAAGATGCCGCTACGAATCGAAAATTTGGCGGGACCGGTCTGGGTTTGACGATTTCGCGGGAGCTAGCCGAAGCCCATGGGGGGACGATTCGAGCCGAAAGTAAGCTAGGCGAGGGCAGTCGCTTTATCGTGGAGATTCCTTACCTATTGCATGCTCAGGCTAGTGAATCCGCTGCGCAAGGCGCAGCCGAAGCCATTGATTTGGCCAAACTCAATGATTGCCGTGTGCTATTGGTCGAAGACAATGCCTTTAACCAAATGGTCGCTACCGAAGAGTTGCAAGATGCTTTG
>JBCAWW010000278.1:0-7106 GCA_038534415.1 Bacteroidota bacterium
ATCATTGAGCAAGAAATAGCATTCTGTCTTTACTAAATTCTTGTTCTTTTTCTCAAAAAACAGAGCGGAATATAGGGCTTCGTTTTGCTCATCCAATACTACTTTATCACCTACCTTCGGAATCCGAATAGGTCCCCAGTTGATCTTACCCCAATTGTTTTCATTCGTTTGTCCCACGACCCAATCTTTTCCTAAGATATTTCTCAAAGTAAGATTGACTTGTCCAACTTGAGGCTCGTTTTCAATTATAGCCAATTGCTGATGGCTAAGGTTCGCGTGCCAAAAGCTACCAATCGCATAATAATATCTTTGAATCTGATGATACTCAAAAAAGCTGCTATCGATAGATTCTGCATACATAATATAAGGAAAATTGACCTCAGGAGGATCTACATACTCCTGTCCATCAATAAATATCTTGCCATCTACCATGCGAATAGATTCTCCAGGCAAACCGACAATACGAGCAGGAATCAAAATCATTGAATCCGTCTCTACCTCCTTTTGCACAATCCCTACCACATCATTGCGCTCATAGGCTTCGACCTTGCTGATCAGCAGGCTATCCCCCGTCTTTATCAAGGGCTCCATTTCCGACCATGCCACCATCTCAAAGCGATCATTTTGGGGCGGCATCAGTTGGCAACTTATCAGCCATAGGGGTCCCAAGATGATGTATTTATTTTTCATCAAACATTTGTCTTAAGGATATGTGTACTGGATCATAAATTGATTACATGAACCTCAAATGAGTGCTTTCTCATTTTCTTTTTGGTTCATGTAATCATCATATTTGCTTCCCTAGCGCTTCTCGATGGCATCCTTGATGCTAGAGAGCCCTTCGGCAAAGCGTCCCATCTCTTGTACTAGCTGAGCGAGGCGATCGCCTTCGAGGGTCTTTTGCGCGCGATAAAGCTGGCAAATCTCCTCCCAGCGAGCGAGTTCGGTCTCATCTAATTGGCCAGTCAGGGCACGAAACCTCAAAAAGTTGGCTTCTGCTCCTTGGCTGAGCGTTTGTGATTCGCCTTCATAGTGAGAAGATATCAAAGTTTTCAACTCCTCATCGTTCATGGCAGCCACGACCTTTTCGGCTAGGCGATTCATATTACGATAAGAACCCTGCAACTGGAAGGGTGGCTCAGTCCGGAAGTTATCGTTCTGCGCCGCAGAACGGATATAGGCCTGATTGACTTTGAGAATCACATCCTGCACCTGCAAGAGTTTGCGCAATACATTGAGGTACTCTTCTCGCTCCTCGCTGCTGATACGAGACTCAAAAGTACCCGTATCTTCCTCCCCCGTTTCTGCCATGCGGATGAGCAATTGCACATCTGATTTAGGCGCACTACTAAGGCGAGTCAAGATGGAGTTGGAGGTCAAAGCATTTTCCAAATAAGAACGCTTGAAGGCCTCATCACGTTCGCCGATGATATCACCGAGATTGTAAGTATCAGCTCGGTTGGCCAACATATCAGGTATCTGAAATTGCTCTCCAGACTCTGTATATGGGTTTCCGGCCATCACCACCGCCACTCGTTTGCCTCTAAGGTCATAAGTCCGAGTACGCCCCCGGTAGACCCCTTCGATCTTACGTTGGGCATCACAGAGAGAGATAAACTTCTGCAAAAACTCTGGATGACAATGCTGAATATCGTCAACATACAGCATAATATTGTCTCCCATCTCCAATGCGAGATTGAGTTTATTGAGTTCTTCTCTGGCGGCTGCGTTTGGCGCTTCGGCTGGATCGATCGAGCGCACCTCATGTCCAATCGCAGGACCATTGATCTTCATAAAGATCAAACCCAGTCGATTGGCGATATACTCCATCAAAGTCGTCTTACCATAACCCGGAGGGCTAATCAGCAAGAGCATGCCCATGCGGTCAGTACGTGTCTCCTCCCCTACCGTACCAATTTGCTTGGCTAAGTTGTCACCAATTAGCGGCAAATAGACCTCATCGATCAATTGGTTACGAACAAAGGAACTCAACACCCTCGGCTGAAAACTATCCAATCGCATGCTTTCACGATACTCTTCCGTCAAAGCTTTTTTGCGTTCGACAAAGTCGTGATACATGGGTAAGACGAGGCGCTCAAAGTGCTCCAACTTCGTATTAAACTGATGATAGTCAAGGGTATAAACGCCTTTTTCGATAGCGCTATGCTCTCCTAACATATCTTTCAATTCTTGGCGCAAAGCTACTTTGATGACTTGTTTAGGGTCTATTTTACTGCCGTCCAGCAGAACGCTTACCTCCTTGGCATAAGCCAGATCAGTTTCTACGCCCTCCTGCTTGACGTATGCCTGTACCCAATGATGGATCAAATCTAAACGCTCAAGGCCAGATAAGTTCTCGTATGAAGCACGAAACTTCTGAGTTGCTTTCTTCTTTTTGAGGAAGGCCAGAAAGGCTTCGGCCAGCTCTTTGGCCTTACTGCTAATCGCAAAACGCTCCCCACTACTTAGCTCCGCAAAGAGATAACTAGCAGTTGCTTTGACATCCAGCTCTGCAAAAAGCTCACTTCCTTCTTTTAGGCTAGCGATGCCAGTTTCCAGCTGTTGCTGTAGACTCGCAAACTCACGACTGCTAGGAAACAATCCCATCACTGTGCCAGCAGATTTGATTTGAGGCAAGAGCTGCTTACGGCTTTCCTCACTCAATCCATACTGCCAATAAGCTTGCGCTAAGGCTCGGACCGGCGCCGCATAACGGAGCAAGCCCATCTTTGCCTCCATGCTTTGGAGGGCCAGCAATATTTTGGTAGCGTCGCTATCATGGATGCCTTTGATGTAACCTTCGGTATAACGTTTGGCCATAAAGTCTTTGACCTTGGCCGCCAGCTTTTGTCCTTTGGCTAGGGCCTCGTTTCGGAGTTCTGCGAGTAGCAGAAAAGCCAAAAACTCAGCCCGATATACCTCACGGTTTTCCGATGGAATGCTCATCTCCCAAACCGGACGTGTCGCCAGCAAAGCTTCATCTTCCATCTCCTGAAAGAAGTTGGTTCCGCTAAGATGGAAATACAACTCTCCTTCACGCGGTACGATGGTCAATTCGAGTTTTTGCTGATTGACACTGAAGGCATGGCGCCCAAAGCGGATCACGTTTTTTCCATCGACAAATAACTCTTTGCGATCGCGTAACTGACGCTGCGCATCTTCACGCAAAGTCTTAAGTCTGGCTTGCAAATCACTTGCCTTGACATTGTCTTCGAGGGTTTCTAGTTCCTCAATGATGTCTCGCACTTTGTTGACCATAAGATCCGCCGCAAAGTAGGCATTGATTTCATTGGCTTCGCTAAACTGGGCCAAACGATTGGCTATACCTTTGAGAATGCGTTCTCCGGCGGAAAAAAGCGTTCCGGCACGGCGATTACGCGTCTCTAGCAACTGCAAACGTCTGGTTTCGAAGGCATTGTATATTTCCTCGCGTTTTTCAGAGAGTTCGAGCACATAGGTTTCGTACTCCGAAAAGCGACCTTCTAACTCTTCGAGTTGGATGGTCATCCGCGTCAAATATTCTTCACAGCGAGCTGGGCTATCGCAAAGATCGAGATAGTTGAGTAGGGCTTGGTCCAAGAGTCGGATTTGGGCCTGATACTCAGCCGCAGCCTCGGTACCTTGGAGCTCCTGACGCTTTTGCTTCAATTGAGCTCGCTGGCCGTTGAGCTGGGTATATATCTCCGAGATACGCTCGATGATCTCTGTGGTTTGGGTAGCATCCCCAATCTTGAGATTGCCCACAATTTCGATCAAGAGTTCGAGCTCGGCACCGATTTGGTCTAGCCTCTCTTTAGATGTTTCAGCTTCTGCGACTTTACTCACTTCGGTGATCTGCTGATTGCTTTCGGCTACTTTTTCTTGGTAGGGCGCTAAGGCCTCAGGCTCCAACAAAAAGGAAACCATATCCTCAGAGAGTTTAGCCGATTGCTCCACAACCTTGCTTTCCATCGCCTCCACCCCTGTCATATCTACATACCGTAGCTCTTTGAGGCCAACAATGGCGCCATTGAGTTGACGAAGAGAGGAAAGGTACTGCACAAACTGATCAACTTGTTTGGGCTTATAGCGACGGATTTTGTCCATCAAAGCACTCATTTCGTCTTCAGTCTCTTGCATCGCCTGGCGGGTTTGTTCCCGCAAGCGTCGTACCTTGGCAAACTCATCTATTGCAGAGGCAGCGGCTTCTTTTACGGCAGCCAAGGGCACATTGAGACTATGCGTCTCCGCCTGATTGATCCAGTAATAACTATCTAAGACTTCATTTGTCTTGCGGACCAAGTCTACATAGAGGTTGCCATACTCATCCCCTTTGTTGAGGAGGGTCAGGAGTTCATTACACTCCGCCATGCCCCTGACGAGGTCTTTGTTGCCAATCTTGTAGAGGTAGGTATCGACATGCTGTTGAGGGGCTTGAATGGACTCTCCATAAGGCGTTTGCCAGACTTGCACCACATGATGCCTGCTGGGCGTTTCCTCGGCCCTGAAATAGCAGAGTTCCCCGTCGGGGAAAATCGAAAAGCCACTACAAATAATGGGGGTGGCGACTTGCTGCTCTACCAGATTGTAAGGCAAAAGGACGTAGGTCCCTTCCTTGCGCTGATAAAACATATAAAGAAAGTCTTCCCCGTTTGGCGAAGCCAGACGCTTTTCGAACTGCAAATCATGGATCAGATTGTCAAAAATCTTGTAATCACCGGTTTGCAGATAATAGCCATTAGAGAAGATAATCCCCTGGTCGTCAGGCAAGAGCACACATGACTGATCCAAACTATCGACTCGGAGTACGGTTTGCATCTTTTCATTGAAGATGAGGTAGCGCCAAGCCTTTTCTTGATATGGTCGAATCTTGAGTACGATCAAGTTGCCCAGGTCAGCGTAGTAAAACTCCGCATCGTCAAGGGTTTGATCAGCATGCTCTACGGCCTCCTCATAGATACCATGGCCCGAGTCTGTATTGTCCTCCACCTTGATCGTAAGGTCTCCGCCTACGGTTTCGACAAAGACTCGTTCAAGGATCGAAATATGTGGATGCTTGCCTCGGCGTTGCATCTCGCGAGTGGTACGGACCCAACGAAAAGCGTGCTGCTCCGGAAAGCGGTATTCATGGTCAAATCGGTTGCCTAAATAACTGAGGCTATCGTCATTGATGGCCCATTTGAAAGTCTTGAGATCGTTTTGCCCTTTACCCACCTGAAAGACCATATAAAGATGAGGTCCGATGACGGCAAATTTGGCAAAAACAGTGTCTTTATAATATTTATAGAGGTTTTTAAAGTCCTCGACAAATTGTTCGTTTTCGATGAGAGCCAAAGCCTCTTCATGAAAACTATGGTCCTTAGGATCAAAACGAAAGGCACTAAAAACGTCGCTTAGTTCAAGCTCAGCTTTGAGCCCTAAGTGGACATTATAGCCGAATAAAAAGTGTGGGCCGACCGCCACCATATCCCTTGGGATACAATTGTGCTGGGTGGTGATACGATCGGTAGCAATGAGACTGGTTTCAATGGCACCAAATACCTCCTTGCGTTCGACATTGAGCTTTTGTAGGCGGTTACGAAGCTCATCGGCATGCTTTTGTAAGCGACGCTGGATGATTTCATAGGTTCCTCCTTCTAAAGCAATATTCTGATCGGTCATTGTTTTTCTATATCCTGAAAGGCGAGGCCTTTCAAAAGCGTTAAGCGTGCTGTGTCCTGGCCTAGGTAGGGCTTTTCAAGCTTAAAGAGGTCTTGTTTTCCATACCAAGTAAGGACGGTACCAAAGTCTGGGGACCAGTAGCGGATATGGCCAGGGGCCGTATCGCCAATGTGCGCATAACCAAGGAGCCGGTATAAGGTATCTCCTTTAGTTGTCAATACGCCATCCAGACTGGCTTGTAATTCATCTGTCAAGGCAAACCAAGCACTATCTTGGTAGACCCTGAGTTCATATTCGAGGATCGGAAAACGAGCCCCGACATTGTGTGGATCAAAGTGAAATTCGTAGAGATTGTACTCTTGCTGACCTGTCTCAGTGAGAAACTGATTGTAGATTTCGAGATAGGTCCAGTTGCCATTCTTCTTTTCGATTAATGACCATTGCACTTCCTCTTCAATCACCTTTCCTCCTTCCTCATAAAGGTAGGTTTGCTTTTGCTTAGGGTCCTGCACTAGGGCCTCAATCGTTTTGCGCTTTTGTGCTACTTCTGAAAGCGTTTCCGTACAGGAAAACAAAAGCAAGCTTAGGAAAAGTGGGAGAAGCCAATGGCTCCTCCCTATGGTTAGCGTTGTGTACATAAACTTAGTAGGAAGTAGAAAGTATTTAGTAATCAGTACTTTAACAGGGTGATTGCGATTCATAGCTTAGCCTTTATCTCAGTACTATCTACTTACATCTAAATACTATTGCTACAGTATTCCCAGACTATCGGCCTTTTTATCGGCAATACCAAGGGTGGTTGCGGTATTTAGCAATTGATTCAAGATCCCCTGCTTTTCGCCGTCCTGCGTCTGGCTTAGCATCTTCATGATGAGCGCAGATACTGTCAGGTTGCGAATGTCATCGCTACTGAGTTTGAACTGTCCGATAAAGTCGCGCAATTTGCCTTGAAAGTCGCCATTACCATTTGAACCCAGTAGCGCCGTTTTGAGGTCTGCCACGTGCTGGTTTTCCATGATCTTATCGACGTACTTGCTTTGGCTAACTGCCTTGGTGATCCGGTCGAAGAATTCTGTTTCCCCACCGACGATGTCGATTTTCGCGCTTTTGAGAGCTTCAGAAAGGACTTGGGCTTGCGCTTGCGCGATTTCACGCTGGATAGCGATTTGCGCCAATTCTACTTCCTTATCTTTCTCCAAGCGTAGCTTGAACTCTTCGTGCTCTTTGCCTACGCCATCAAGTTTTTGCATGGCTTGCGCTTTTGCTTCTACTCCTTTGGCATCAGCGAGGGCTTTTTGCTCGATCACCTTGGCTTCGGCAAGACCTGCTTTTTCGTCAGCGATAGCTTGAGCTTCGGTGATTTGAGCTTCTGCCATACCACGATCGATAGAAAGTTCTGCTTCCACACGTCCGATCTTGCGATTGGCTTCGGCTTGGGCTTCCCCTTTGAGTTCGATGCCTTTGGC
>JBCAWW010000279.1:0-7077 GCA_038534415.1 Bacteroidota bacterium
GTAAACATCCCCCAATAGAGATTCATCAGGAAGTGCAAAAAGATCGGCACCCACAAATTAAAATCCCACTCCACATACATCCAAGCAAACCAAACGGCTCCTCCAAAGGTGATCATAAAGACCCCAGCTGATTCACCAAAGCTGTTGCCTTGCCAGAGATGAGCCGCCCCAAATACAATCGCATTGATGGCCGCGGCGGGGATAAACCCCCAACGATGATGGCGAAACAATTGGCCGAAGACAAAGGAGCGAAATACGAGTTCCTCGAAGAGGGCCGGACAAACGGCACCTAACAAAATCGACCAAGCACTCAGTTCCGGATTGAGGTCTCCCATGATGCCATAGCCAATCAACATAGGCAACGTAAATAGCAGGGCCCATATCAAAGCCTTAAAAAAGCCTTTGTTGAGGCCTAGTTCAGCGAATAGCTGGCCAAACCCAAAACGGATCAGCATATAGATCAGCACCGGAACCGCATAGGTACCATAATAGCCCAGCAGGCGCAATAGCCTATCCTCTCCTCCCAGCGTATCACGCAAAAAAGGCGCAAAATTGCGAGTGAGAAAATATATAGTGATGATGAGGGTGGAAAAAAGAATCCCTCTGAGCTTTGAGTTCATATTTGTAATTTACGAAATCCACAGCCCACAATAGCCAATCTGTTATGATTAGATTTTGCTTAATACCCCTGCTTTGTTGCTTTTTGAGTATTGACTTATCTGCTCAAAAACTGGAGACGCCGGAGTGGGATATTTCCTACCTCGGCAATAATATTTGGAACCCTGGCTTGCAAGTAGGTCGACTAATCCCAGGCCTTGGCCACCATGCTGCACCGGTGATCTACCAAGCCCATTTGGGCGGCTACTGGGATCCCAATGCTCAGTTTAACCTCTTTGCCTTTGCCGGTTGGCAATATAGAGGCTCTTTGACTAAGCATGATTATTTTGATATCAGGCTGAGTCCCTTGGGGGTATTTCGTTCGTTTTATCCGGAGGCTTTTCGGGTTTTAGACGATGGCAGTACGCAAAAGATTTTTCTTCCCGGTCGCTGGTATTATGCCCCAGAACTTAGTCTCACTTATGGTATCAAGCTCAAAAATGAGCAAATCCAACAAGTCTATTTCGGACCTCAACTTTTCCTCTTGATGCCCTATAACAGCCGTATTTTACCGATCATCAATTTGCAAGTAGGCGTCAATTTCAAAAGCATTTAGTCATGAAAGGATTTCTTTTTAGCCTTGTCGCGCTCAGCTGTCTTTTGCTCGCTTGTAATAAAGACGATCTTAGCCAGCTCAATGAAACCATTTATGTTCGCCATAATGGTGCTGATATGCCTGCTTACGTCCATGGCAATGGTACTGATAAGGTCTTCCTCGTCATTTTGCATGGAGGAGGAAGCTTTGGTTTAGCCTTTCGGACTGAAGGCTTTCAAAGCGAATTAGAATCTCGCTATGCCGTCGTTTACTGGGACCAAAGAGGGCAAAGTATGAGTCAAGTCAATCAAGACCAAGAACTGAGTGTAGCCCAAAGAGCAGAAGATGTAGGAGCTTTGCTCTCGGTCCTGAAGGCCAAATACGGTGAAGATATCAAGCTATTTTTGTTTGGCCATAGTTGGGGCGCTACGCTGGGGATGACTTATTTGCTCCAAGCAGGCGCCCAAGAGCAGCTCAATGGCTGGATTATGGCCAGTGGTGCTTATGATTTTCCCCTTACCTTAGATGAGCGCTATCAGCTGTTGCTAGAGGTAAGCGAAGCCGCGGTCCCTAACCCCAATAATGTTCGAGAATACCAATGGATCAACCTCAATAGCGAGTTGCGTAATCTCAATCAAGACAGTCTGCAATCCGATCCAGATCTGTTGCGCCCCTATGTAGAAGATGCCTTGCGTTATCTGACCTTGGACGGAGAAATCCTACCGGCTGAGCTAGGTGGCCTATTACGCACCACCATAGTACAAAACAATCCCCTCTACTGGTGGCTAAACGATCGTCGCTCTAAGCCTTATTTAGAGGCGAGGGATGCAGGATATGCCCTCCGGGAACGCTTAGCCGAGATCACTTTGCCGACGCTTTTGCTATGGGGACGTTTTGATCTGAGCGTACCCCCCGCCTTGGGTGAGATTGCCCTTGCGGAGCAAGGCAGTAGCGATAAGACATTGGTGATACTTGAACAATCCGAGCATCTGCCCTACCTCAGCGAGCCGCAGCAGTTTTTGGAGGAGATAGTCGCCTTCGTCGAACGCTTGAAATAGTCATTTTTGCCGTTTGAAGTGAAATGTCTGCCCCATGCGCTTGGCCGTAATTCCGAAGACTTGCTCATTGGCGAGTTCGAAAGTGAAGCTCACATTGACTTTTTTACCGATAAATTGCTGTTGTCCTCGAGGATAGATCGCAAAAGGAGGATTGGGTCCAAGCTGGGCATAGAGCTGATTTTCAGACAATTTGATGCTGAGGGCCATCTGCCCGGAGTCAGATAGATATCGTCCTTCATATAGGGCTAGTTCAACAGCTGTGAGCTCGCTATGGGCTACCGTTTCCATCCTAAAACGAGCTGTTTGATCTAGTAATAGACTCTGCAGTTCGACCTCAATCAAATCCATCGGCAGACTAGCCACATTGCTCAGCACTAGCACATAAAGATTTAGCTCTGGATAGATCACATGAAGGCTAGAATAGCCCCAAGTGCCTCCACCATGATAAAAGCGATATATGCCTTCATCCGCGATATACCAAGCATAGCCGTAATCAGCTTCCTTGTCGGTCGATTGATGTGTCCGAAACATAGCGTTCCGCGAAGCGGCAGACAAAAAATCTCCCTCCCACAATAGTCGATCCCAACGCCATAAATCAGTTGCATTGCTGTATAAATCTCCCGCACCTTGGAGTAGGGAATAATTGCGGTAGGGCGCTTGGACCACGCTATCGTTTAAGAGATGATAGCCGTTGGTCATATGAGGGATTACCGCCATGCCATTATTTGAAGCTGTCGCTGTGAGTGCGAGCGGATTTAAAATTTTCTCCCTCAGTATTTCCTCATAAGGCTTCCCATAAACCTCCTCCAAAATCAAGGATAGCAATAGATAATTGAGGCTTGAGTAGTGGTATTGGCTACCGGCATCACTCAATAAAGAAACTGAATTGAGTTCGGTGATGATTTGCGCTTTGCTGAACGCTAGTTTTGATTTTACGCGCCAATAATCTGCAATACCTTCGTTGTGAGGCAGTCCAGAAGTATGGCTTAGCAACTCATGAATATTGACTTCTTGTAGCTCACCCGTGATATCATCTAGATAGTAGCCCAGCGTATTGGAGACCTCTATTCGCTCCTCTTCCTGAGCCTTGAGGATTAATGCGGCACAATAGGATTTACTGATAGAGGCGATCTTATAACGATCATTTTTTTGAATATCTACCCCAAGCTCACGACTGCTAAGTCCAATTACATTTTGAAAGAGGATTTCGTCCCCTTGGGCGACAAGGATTTCACCACTAAAATTGCGAGTAGAGGAGAGGTAGGATAGATAGTCATTTAAGCGGCTATTTAGCACTTCGGCAGGCTGGATGTCCTGCGCATTTAGGGGCAAGGCTAAAGTAAAAAGGCCGCAGCAAAGAAGGAGTAAAAGAAAATATTTCATAGGACAATTGATTTTTGCCCTTAGTGGAGATTTGCCTTGAAAAACTTACAGCCCAGAGATTTTTTTATTATCTCCATCTAAAAATGACCCAGATGCAAGCAAATCACTATTTGTGGTAGGAGTTTACGCATACCCGCTAATAGTAGTAGCTGATAAAGCTTAAATTGAATTGATGATTGGGACATCCCATACAGAAACTTCTTTACCCCCTAGACCATGCGCAGAAGACAATTTATCAATACCGTAGGCAGATCCACTTTACTTTTATTAGCTCCTGCCAATCTCTTAGCTAGCTATCGATCAAAGGGAGCCCTCACGGGCGAGTTTGTCTTCGTAGAGGCCGAACAATTTGCTAATCATGGGGGCTGGGAACTAGATCAGCAGTCCATGGAGCAGATGGGTTCCCCTTATTTGTTAGCCCATGGATTAGGCATTCCCGTTGAAGATGCTACCACTGAAATCCGCTTCCCTAATGAGGGGAAATATAGAGTTTGGGTACGAACCAGAGATTGGGTAGCTCCCTGGAAGGTTCCCGGGACGCCAGGAAAATTTCAGTTACTTATCAACGGTAAAGCTGTCGCAGAGACCTTTGGCACCAAAGGAGCAGAATGGCACTGGCATGATGGCGGTGTAGTAGATGTGGAAAGCAAGACTACATTGGCGCTACATGATCTTACGGGCTTTGAAGGGAGATGTGAAGCCATCCTTTTTTGCAAGGATTTAGATTTTGAACCCACAAATGATCTTGCCGCCCTAAGTAAGTTTAGAAGAAAATTATTGGGCTTAGCCGAAAAGCCAGAGGAGGGGGGCAATTTTGATCTAGTGGTCGCAGGTGGTGGTTTTGCCGGTACTTGTGCAGCCCTCGCTGCCGCAAGAAATGGCTTGAGCGTGGCCTTGATTCAAGATCGGCCAGTACTAGGCGGCAATGGGAGTTCTGAGGTTCGTGTTTGGCCCGAAGGCCACACTCGGCAGGAGCCTTATCCACATGTCGGGGAGATCGTGGACGAAATAGCACCAGACACCATCGACAGAGGCAAATATGGCACCCGTAATGCGCGACTGGGCAACTCCTATGATGATCAACGTAAGCTTGACGTAGTCAAAAAAGAACCCAGAATCACTTTGTTCTTAGAAGAGCGAGTAATGGAGGTCATCCACCAAGACAATACGGTCCAAGCTGTTATCTCTCAACATACACGGACATCGGTTCGCAAAAAGATTAGCGGTAGATTTTTTGCGGATTGTACAGGAGACGCAACGGTTGGCTTCCTTGCCGGAGCAGATTATGAGATCTCTAGCTCAGGCTTTATGGGTTCTTCCAATATGTGGAGCGTCATGGATGCGGCCAATGAAGAGGAAGTGCTACAATGCGAATGTAAAGACAAGACCGCACTGACCCTATCCTGTGAAATTGGAGAAGTAGAACAGCCTTTTCCAAGATGTCCTTGGGCCATTGACTTGAGTGATAAACCCTTTCCAGGCAGAGCCAATTACAAAGGCCAATGGGGCTCTGAGGATCCGCTAGGTAATCTCGGAGGATGGTTTTGGGAAAGTGGCTTTGATCAAAATCCCATCACTGATGTCGAAAAAATCCGAGACTTAAACTTCAGAGCGATGTATGGGGCATGGGATGCCCTCAAAAACGTAGATAAGCTCTACCCTAATCATCGACTAGGATGGTCCGCTTTTATTTCGGGCAAGAGAGAATCCAGACGATTGATGGGAGATGTCAAACTAAGCGCGGATGACTTTAGAGATATGGTAGCGTTCCCCGACGGGGCCTTTCCTTGCTCATGGGGTATAGATGTCCATAGTCCACATAAAGACTTTGATGAAGAACTGAGGGGAGAAGAGTTTATCTCTTTTGCCACTACGGGCAAGGGCTATGACTATGAAGGGCCTTATTGGGCGCCTTATCGAGTGCTTTATAGTCGCAATATTTCTAATCTTTTCATGGCAGGCCGCAATATCAGTGTGAGTAGAGAGGGCTTAGGCCCTGTAAGAGTGATGAAAACTTGTGGCATGATGGGTGAGATCGTAGGCAAAGCGGCTAGTCTGTGCATTAAATACAATACGAGTCCTAGGGGGGTGTACGAGCAACATTTGGCAAAGCTCAAAGCACTGATGCAGCAAGCCGGAGCCAAACGCCTTTAAGTTCAAGACTACCGATGAGAAAATTAAGCTTATTCCTTTTTCTATTTTCGCTTTTGCTGGCCTGTCAAATGTCCCAGGGAGATAAAAGTAAGCAGCATAACTTCCCTATCGCTGATCAGGATTTTGGCTTGCATTTAGGCGAAGTACCCCTCGAAGCTAGATTTGAGGATAGCACTTGGAGTATCTGGGGAGCGTCCTTGATAAAGGATGAGGCAGGACTTTATCATCTGTTTTACTCGCGTTGGGAAAAAGAATTGGGATGGGCTTGGGTAACGGATTCTGAAATTGCCCATGCGGTCTCAGAAAGTCCATTTGGCCCCTTTCGCTTCAAAGACGTAGCTCTTCCGCCAAGAGGAAAAGACTTTTGGGATGGCGCCTGCACCCACAATCCTACAGTCCACTATTTTGAGGGGAAGTATTATCTCTATTATATGGGCAATATTGGCGATGGCCAAATCCCTTCATCCCCGGGAAATCCAGCCTTAAATCCTGTCAATCGCAATAATCAGCGGATTGGCGTTGCTATCGCGGCGCATCCCGACGGCCCTTGGCAGAGATTTGATCAGCCTCTGATAGATGTCAGTCCTGATGAAAATGCCTTAGACGCTTTGATGGTCAGCAATCCTTCCATCACACAAGGCCCTGAAGGCAAATATCTCATGGTTTATAAAGCAGTCGGCAAACAGAAAGCGGGTATCTGGGGCGGACCGGTGGTGCATTGTGTGGCTAGTGCTGATAGTCCGACAGGTCCCTTTACCAAATATAGTAAGGCTGTTTTTCAAGCCAAAGATCATGACTTCCCTGCCGAGGATCCTTTTATTTGGTATCAGGATGGCAAGTATCGCGCAATCGTCAAAGATATGCATGGCGCTTTTACCGATGCAGGTCAAGCGCTGGTAATGTTTGATTCGGAAGATGGTTTTGATTGGCAGCTTGCCTCAAATCCTCTTGTGTCCAGATTGCAGCTCAATTGGGTAGATGGAACGCGCCAAAGACTTAGGCATTTGGAGCGGCCTCAGCTTTATCTCGAAAATGGCAAACCCATTGCCCTGCTCTGTGCTGCTGACACAAAAGATGCCGACAGTGTTTTGCATTCATTCAATGTCCAAATACCTATCCTAGACTAAGTATCGCCTGCTCCTTACCAACCAAATGTTCCCGCTCCCCCTTTAAAAGGCCCCTTGATACTTGCTATGTCAATGACGAAAAAGTCCAAGCCCAAGCGGGAGACTTTTATGGAGGCTGGATTACTGCCAATATCAAGGGGCCTTTTAAAGGGGGAGCGGGAAC
>JBCAWW010000280.1:0-7070 GCA_038534415.1 Bacteroidota bacterium
GGGAGAGCCACCCTAACCCTTGCTCATTCTTTACTTTAACCTGTGATATAAAGGTAGTAGTAAAAGTGGCTCTTTTAGCGTTTTTTGGGCGAATGGGGCGATTTGAATTATGAATGGTCGATTTATTTGATTGATCGAGTAATTGAGCTGCCTTCACCTAATCCGTTCGCTTGTTAGAGATGCGCCACACTCGCTTTGGCCGCGGCCAAGGTCGTTGCTATATGCTGATCCGTCAGGGCGATCGAAAAAAACCATGACTCAAAAGCCGAAGGCGGTAGGTAAATTCCCCTGGCAAGCATTTGATGAAAGAAGGCCCGGAAGCGATCATTATTACCCGCTTTGGCAGATGCGTAATCCATGACCGGATCTTCACAAAAATGCACGCTGATCATAGAGCCTAGCTGATTGATCTGATGTGGAATATCTCTCAGGATTTCGGCTAACTCATTTTTCAGTAAGGTGCCTTTGGCTTCTAGTTGCTGGTAGAGCTGTGGATTATCTGCTAGATGCCTTAAGGTGGTCAAACCACTGATCATGGCGATAGGATTGCCACTCAGGGTGCCGGCTTGGTATACGGGCCCATCGGGAGCAAGGTGGTTCATGATTACTGCCTTACCGGCGAACGCACCCACTGGCATACCCCCGCCGATGATTTTGCCAAGCGTAACCAAGTCAGCCGTAACGCCAAAGCGTTCCTGTGCTCCACCTGCAGCCAGCCGGAAGCCCGTCATCACTTCATCAAAAATCAAAACGATACCATCTCCCGTACATAGCTCTCGCAAGCCGGCCAAAAAGCCTGCCTGTGGAGGGATACAACCCATATTGCCCGCTACTGGTTCGACAATTAAAGCCGAAATTTGCCCGGGATTCGCCTCGATCAGTTGTTGGACACTGTCTAGGTCATTGTATTGGGCGATGAGGGTATTATTGGCGCTATTTTGAGGCACACCGGGACTATTGGGGACGCCCATGGTCAAGGCTCCACTGCCGGCTTGGATCAAAAAGCTATCAGCATGTCCGTGATAATTGCCTGCAAATTTAATCACCTTGTCTCGCTGGGTATAGCCTCGCGCCAGTCGGATCGCGCTCATGCAAGCTTCTGTGCCGGAATTGACCATGCGGACTTTTTCTACTCCGGGTACCATGGCTGCGATCTGCTTGGCCATCTCCGTTTCGAGTGCGGTAGGAGCTCCAAATGAAGCGGAATCTTCGATTTTGCGCTTGATCGCATCGACCACCGGATCGAAAGCATGGCCCAAAATCATCGGTCCCCACGAATTGATATAATCTATGTATTCCTGCCCTTCCTCATCCGTGATAATGGCGCCTTTGGCTTTTTTGATAAAAACTGGGGTGCCGCCCACACTGTTAAAGGCGCGTACCGGAGAGTTGACCCCACCGGGGATATATTGCTTCGCTTCGTCAAATAGGCTTTGACTTTTGGCGTAGGTATGGAGGTTTTTGTTAGACATTAGGGAGTATTTTCTTTGAGATAACGAGCGGCTTCCTTGGCAAAATAAGTAGCGATAAGACTAGCACCCGCTCGTTTGAAGGCAATAAGCGATTCGAGGATAGCGGACTTTTCTTCTAGATAATTTTGTGCTACTGCCGCGCGAATCATAGCATATTCGCCGGAGACCTGATAAACCGAGATCGGCAAATCCGTTGACTGATATAACTTATAGACGATATCGAGATAGGGCAGACCCGGCTTTACCATTAGGATATCTGCTCCCTCTGCTTGGTCGAGTAGCGCCTCGCGTAAGGCTGCTTCGCTATTGGCAGGATTCATCTGATAGGTCTTTTTATCGCCAAAGCCAGGGGCCGAATCCAAGGCATCGCGAAAAGGGCCGTAAAAGCTGGAGGCATATTTGGCACTATAAGCCATAATGCCAGTCTTGGGGTATCCAGCCTCTTCTAAGCGTTCGCGGATAGCGCCAATACGACCATCCATCATATCGGAAGGAGCGACAAAATGAGCGCCCGCCTGAGCATGGCTCAAAGCCATTTCTGCCAAAATCTCTACCGTCTTGTCATTGACGATCTCAGCTTCTTCGACCACTCCGTCATGCCCAAATTCAGAATAAGGATCTAGGGCTACATCGGTCATGATTAAGAGTTCCGCGAAGCGGGCCCTAATAAACTTGATCGCCCTTTGCATCAGCCCGTCTGGATTTAGGGCCTCTGTACCCGCATTGTCTTTGCGCTCGTCTGGGACCTTGACAAAAAGCAAAACAGACTTAATTCCTAGCTTCGAAATCTCACTGAGCTCTGCCTCTAAGCTGTCCAAAGAATAGCGAAAATAGCCCGGCATAGAAGATATTTCTTCCTTAATGCCTTGGCCTTCGACTATAAACAAAGGCGCAATAAAATCCGCAGGGCTAAGGTGATTTTCCTGCACCATGGCCCGGATCATAGCGTTCTGACGCAGTCGTCTCGGCCTATAAATTTGCATATCTAATTGATCGTAATTGAAGGAGTGAAATTGGCCCAGTCTCTAGGCTTTAGATAATCCAATAAGGCAGCCTCAGGGCTATTTGCTTCTGGGTGGTGGTCATATTCCCAGCGTACCGTGGCAGGCAGGCTCATCAAGATCGATTCGATCCGCCCGTTGGATTTGAGGCCAAAGAGAGTGCCTTTGTCGTGGATGAGGTTAAATTCTACATAGCGTCCGCGTCTGATCTCTTGCCATTTTTTCTCGGCTTCGCCGAACGCTTCCCCTTTCCGTTTTTGCATGATCGGGAGGTAGCCATCTAAGAAGGCCCGCCCCATGTCTTGGACATAATGCTGCCATTGCGCTATGGATAGCCCCATTTTTTGCTCTCGCAAATAATCATAAAATAAGCCTCCAATGCCTCGCGCTTCCTGCCGATGATGATTATAAAAATAGCGATCACAGCTTTCCTTGAACTGTGGATATAAAGCAAGTCCGTAGGGATCGCTAGTCTGTTTGAGCACCTGATGAAAATGCACGGCATCTTCAGGCCAGAGGTAATAAGGCGTCATATCGGCACCCCCACCAAACCAGCGATCTACTGCTTGGCCCTCGGTATTGTAAAGCTCGAAAAAGCGAAAATTGGCATGTACCGTCGGCACCATAGGGTTTAGCGGATGGATCACCAATGAAAGCCCGCAGGCAAAAAAAGTAGTATGCTTGACTTTGAGTTGATTTTGCAAAGCCTCACTCAACTCTCCATGTACCATGGAGATATTGACGCCGCCTTTCTCTATTACTTTCCCATCTTGGATGATTCGAGTACGACCGCCGCCGCCTTCGGGCCGTTCCCATTTGTCTTCTCTAAACTTAGCGCTCCCATCTATCTCTTCAAAAGCCTGACAGATAGTGTCTTGCAGTTGGTGGATATAGGCAGTGAATTCTTTTCTCGCGTCCATTATGCCCAAGATTTTATGGTGTTGACAAAGGCTTTGGCGTGGTCTACGGGTATATTGGGTAAGATGCCATGGCCGAGGTTGGCGATATAGTTTTGCGGCCCAAATCCTTGGATCATCTCTTTGGCTAAACGCTCAATTTCGGAAATGGGCGAAAGCAAACGGCTCGGGTCAAAATTGCCTTGCAGGCTGATATTTGCTCCAGCGGCACTTCTGGCAAACTGCGGATTTGTCTGCCAATCGATGCCCAAGGCCGCAGCATTCGTATTCGCCAAATCTGCCAACGCATAGCTACAACCCTTGGCATAAAGGATCACCGGCGCATCTTCAATGGCATTGGCAATCTGCTTGAGATATGGAAATGAGTAAAGCTGAAAGTCTTGCGGACTCAGCAAACCTCCCCATGAATCAAAGACTTGGACAGCATCAGCACCCGCGACTATTTGCGCTTGCAAATATTGGATTGTAGCGTCGCTAAGTTTTTGGAGGAGTCTCGCTGTGGCCTCTGGATGTTGGAAAGCGAAGGCCTTGGCCTTGGCGAAGTTTTTAGTTCCTTTTCCTTCGACCATATAGCAAAATAAGGTCCAAGGGGAACCCGCAAAGCCGATGAGAGGCACCCTGCCGGCTAAGGTCTGGCGTGTCAAAGCCAAAGCATCCAACACATAGTGTAGTCTGTCGGCCATGTCGCCTACTACTATCTGATCGATTTGTTCGGCAGATTGAATGGTGACAGGCAGTCTTGGTCCTTGGCCTGTCTTCATTGTTACTTCAAAGTCGAGAGCCTGAGGGATAACCAAGATGTCGGAGAATATAATGGCGGCATCTACGCCTACTTGATCGACCGGCATGACTGTAATCTCAGTGGCAAGCTCTGGGTTTTCTACCCTTTCAAAGAAGGAGTATTTTGCCTTGAGCTTCATATAATCTGGCAGGTAGCGACCGGCTTGGCGCATCATCCACACCGGAGGTCTCGATACCGTTTCTTGGCGCAAGGCTTTCATGAAAAGACTTTGGCTTGTCAATGCTTGAAAGGGTTTGTCGGATATAAGGGAGGGAGTACTTTTCATGTCTGAGAGTAAATACTGTTAGAAGTGGAAAGGATAGCCGCTAATAATCCTTCTTTGCTAGGAGTCGCAGCGATCCGTATGGAACCGACTTTGGCAGCTTTTAAGGCTTTTGCCGTAGTAGTTCCGATGGCAAAAGCCATTTTTTCCTGCGGCCATTTATTGAGCTGAAAGAAGCTCTTTACGGCAGAAGGACTATAAAAAATCACCCCTTCAGCCTCATCCCAGTCTACAACTTGTGGTTTTGCTTTAGTCTGGTATACAATGTTTTCACGAACAGTAAAGTTTGCTTCCTTCAACTTTGTGGGGAGGATTGGCAAACGATCCGCTTTACAAAAGTATCGGATGGACTGAGGGGGATAATTGTCGATTATTTTACTTGCGAGTGCAGCACTATTAGGTGCTTCACAGCTTATAGGCAGTTTGTGCTCAGCTAGATATTGACTAGTTGAAGGTTGTATCGCAGCTATTGTCTTGGATTGAAGCCATTGTAGCTGTTGAGCTGAGCTGGACTTTAAGACTGCTTTTACGGCATTTTTGCTGGTAAAAACTACGATCTCTTCAGGGAGATCTGGCGCTAGTTTACTCGTGAGATAGTGGCTTTCTATCATAGGTTTGGCTTGCAGCCGAACGCTATGTCGAGCCCACCATGCTTGCTCTTGCTGGCTAATATGTCTGGTGATGATCAGCACCCGCTTAGTTTTCATAGGCGCTTTCTTTTAAGATGTCGGCGGCTCCTGCTTTGATCATGCTTTCAGCATAACGCTCACTTGCTCCTGCCAGTTGGGAGCTATCCAAAGTCCACTCTCGAAAAATGCGCTCACTACCGTCAGTACGCAAGATCACGGCTTGAAAATGGATTTGTTCTCCTGCGACTTGCGCCAAAGCACCAACAGGAGCACTACATCCTGCCTGGAGTTTGCGTAGAAATGAGCGTTCGAGGCTCACGGCTCTGTGAGTTGGTGGATGACTCAAACGAGCTAGTTGTTTGATCAATTCAGGCTGATCTTGGCGGCAGACAATGCCGATTGCTCCCTGCGCAGGAGCGGGTATCATCCAGTCAAGGACTTGGAGTGGGTATTGATCTGCGATTGCTAGTCTTTGGAGAGCCGCTTCGGCCATGATGACTCCATCCCAACTACTCTTTTGTGTCTTTGCCAATCGCGTTTGGATGTTGCCCCGAATATTGGAAAACTCGCTATGGGGATACCGGTGAGCCCATTGGGCTTTGCGTCGCAGGCTACTGGTAGCAATATGCCATTTATCAGCAATCGGTTCGCCTTGCCAAGCTCTGGTGCCGACGATCACATCTTGATAGGAGCCTCTCGGCAATACAGCCGCTAAAACCAAGCCTTCGGCTAGTAGAGTTGGTACATCTTTGAGAGAATGCACCGCTAGATCGACTTTCTCGTTCAGCAAAGCTGTATCTAAAGAACGAGTAAAGACGCCTTGGATGCCATATTGGTAGATTGGCTGATGTAGATTTTGATCACCAAAGGTTTGTATGATCTCTGCCTCACTTTCTTTTCCCTCGCGAGCGAGTAACTGCCTGACTTGTTGGGTTTGCCATAGCGCTAGTTCGCTACCACGGGTTCCTATTTTGAGCATCTACTGTTGCGATTGGATTTTTGATTGAAAATTGGATAGCTCCTGAGCCAACTCTTGGTGGTTGAGGTTGATAAATTTGGCGAGCTTGGCCGTCAAGCTATGAATGAGATGTTGGCTTACTACCTCTGCCGAGTGAATATCTTCAGTGGGATTTTTTCGTTGGAAACGCTGTAGTTCGGCTTGCTTGGTCTCGTTGAGTTCCTGCTTTAGCCAATGGATCAGCGGTGAGAACTGTTTGCGAGATAACCATTCTTTAAAAGTCGCAAGCTCCTCGTTTACAATTGCCACTGCTTGCGGTATCGCGGCTTTACGCTTGGCAAAAGTTTCATCTGTCAATTGCGCAATTTGATCTAGATTTAACAGTTTTTTGCCATTGGTCTGACTAATTGCTGGATCTATATTGTTGGGCACGGCTAGATCGAGGAAAAGTTGAGCCTGCTCCGCTTGGGTAAATTGGGTATTGATAATGAAAGAGGAGGCACCCGTAGCCGCGATGATTACATCTGCTTGAGCGATAGCCTGTTCTTTTGTCTCGTAGGGAATCGCTGCAATCCCGTTTGCCTGTGCAAACGCGTCTGCTTTCTCCCAAGTCCGATTGCTTACTTGGAGCTGAGCTTTAGGGATATGCTTTATGATGTTGTAAGCGCAGCTCTGACCAATTTCTCCGGTGCCTAGTAACAATACCTTAGGCTTTTCTAAGTGTTGCTCTCGACACCATTTTTGGATTGCTTGCGTCGAAGCATAGGAGACGGTAGCGCAGCCATCTGAAATGTGAGTCTCATTTTTTACCCTTTTGCTAGCTCGTAGGGCGGTATTTACCCAGCGCTCCATAATGGGATGAGCACTAGGCTGCTGGCTCGATTGCCAAGCTTTTTTGACCTGATTGCTGATTTGAAGATCCCCGATGATATAGGATTCTATCCCGCTACTGACGCGCATCAGTTGTTCAATAGCTGCCAGGCCTTGTTTGTCCCAAGCGTGAGTAGAAATAAAATCTAGAGATGCTTG
>JBCAWW010000281.1:0-7057 GCA_038534415.1 Bacteroidota bacterium
AGAAAAGCCGTCATATCGAAAATACGAAGCATGAGTATGATCCGGTATCTTTCTGTAGGCTAGCAAAATAAGCATTCAACAGAGTAAAGATATCTTAACTCGACACCTATACGATCCACCAAGATTGTAGCTAAGACAAAAGGGCAAAGAGCATCAAGAAGACCCAAGGTACTTGCTTAGAGATTCCTACTTAAAAGCACATACAAAACTGAGCCTAAGGCCTCAGAAGAGTCCTTTATCAGCAGGCTCTGTACTTAATACTTTTGTCTTGATACTTATCAAGCCCAATTCATTTCTTCTTTGAGCCGCTCGACAATTTTATGGGTAGCAGGGCAGAGTTCTGCGTTTTTTTCGGTGAGGCCCAGCACTTGACGGAAACGCTTGCGATTGGTGTGCGGGTATTCTCGGCAGGCCTTCGGCCGAACGTCATAAATCAAACAATAATTATCAGTCGCCAAAAATGGACAAGGCGCTTCGTTTAGGACATAGTCTTCTTCCTCATCTAGATGTAAATACTGCTCCACAAACTGTGAAGGTTTCATGCGTTCGTGCTTGGCAATGCGATCGATATCTTTGTCTGTAAAAACGGGGCTAGTAGTCTTACAGCAATTGGCGCAAGCCAAACAATCTATCTCATCAAATACCTCCTCATGCAATTCGCTCACCGTCTCATCCAGGCGCTTGGGTTTCTTGCGCTTAATCCAACGAAAGAAGGCCTTGGTATCGGCGCGCTTTTCTCGGGCACGGGTGAGGATAGGTTCCAAATCCATTTCTTCAGGATTTTTCATGCTTCCTGTAGGGCTTTTAAGCGGTCAAACAATTCGGAGGTAGTGATCTCGCAGCCCTGCTCCAAAAGAATAAAAGCTTCTTCTTCACGACTTTTTTGGTAGCCTTTGCGACCACGCATAAGCTTTACTTTATCTGTACCAGCATCATTGATCGCTAAGCCCAAATCCGTTAGATAGGGCGGCTCTTCTAAATTGACAGATGGCTCTAGCAGCTTTAGCCCCAACATACTCATTTGCTCAGCGCCAAAATGAAACACTTTGAGGTCCTGAGGCGCACGATGGATCATATACTCCACCTTTTCGACTACCTTCCCAAAGACCACATCACTAAAAAGCTCCACCAATTCTTGAGCCTTTTCGGGAGTCTCCGCATTGATTTGGCGCCACTCCTCATTCATGACTCCATGGCTCACCAAAAACTGTTTAAACTCTGTTTCCAGAGATTTGAGTTCTTGGTCTGTCAAACAACGATACTGCATTTTTTAGTACTTAGAAGGAAGTAAAAAGTAGTTAAGACCAAGCAAAAATAGCAAAGAAGGGCTGAATCCTCGCTCTATATTCTGTTTACTTTTTACGCGATCTTAAAGTAGGAAGACAAAAGTTTTAAGTATCCATACCGCCTAAATCGTCCTTAGGACCGTTTTTGTCAGAACTAAATACTTTTATCCCAATACTTGACTATTCAGGTCTGAGTATCCAGTGTCCGCCATCTTGCTTTTCGATATCAGCGCGTTCGAGCAGCTGGGCCCTAAACTCACCTCTGGCATACATCAAGGCTTGATCGTCATAATGTTCGCTGCCCACATGGCCTGAATTACCAGTCGGCAAGATGCTCCAACTATGGGCGGGATCGGCAAAATCAATCACCGTCCGGCGCGAAGGTCCAAAAGTCGCAGGGTACAAGCCCGTACTGTTGATATCAAAAGCTAAGTTATTGATTACCTCATTGCCTGAGCCCACAGGGATGGGGCCTACATTGAATACATCATCTAAGGGCGGTACTTGCCCTAGCGGATGGCCATGTTCTAGGTAGTGAGCTTGTTCCCACTGCCAAGCTTCGATATCCGTTCCAAACTGTTTTTCAAGCTCTCGGATACTTATTTCCCATGCTGCGCTAACGATTTCCCCGCGGGTTTCTTGCGCATCAGTGTTTTGGTTGTCCCACCATGGCGACTGAGCGTTCCGCAGCAGGCGGTCCAAAGAACTCTGTATCAGATAAGTATTGACGATGGTATGAAAATCTTCATCGCCCAACTCATCCTCTAATTGGAGACGAAGCGTGTGGTACAAAAACTTGTAATAAATGGTAGGGGCAATCGCCTTGGCATCATGGCTACCGTCCCATTGAGAGAGGCGTTCGCGAGCAGCGGACCCTAGCTTAGCATCTAAATCGGCGAGCATTCCCTCCACCAAAGTAGGTAGATTAGGTCCAGTATCATCATTGAGCATCTCGCGTACGCCAGCAGCATCCCAAGTTGGGCGAGCATCGAGTAGCGTGACGATCCGTTTGGCGCGGTGATCAGCAGCATAATAACCGGGATAATAGCCGTCTGGCAAGGAATCGTGCTGATTGTTGGCGGAGTAAACATATCCCCAAGGAGGATTGACGGAGCTCGGATTGTCTTTAAAATCATAGTAGCCGAGCAATTCGTCTTCGCCACTGCTACCATCCAGATACAATTTGGTATTTACGTGCTCTGGAAAGCGAGCCAATTTTGCGCTCGACCAAGAGGCGATATTGCCCTCGACATCGCCATACATCACATTGAGTCCCGGGGCAATGATTTGACTAGCGGACTGTTGGAGTTCCGCCATGCTATTGCCGTGAGCCAGACCGTAAGCCGGGATCATGAGGTTGTTGGCTTGTTGGAGATAAATCCACCATAGCGCGATTGGTGCCTCAGATTGGACTTCTTTGAAGCCATCATTGACGATGGGGCCATGGCGAGAAGTCCGGAGGGTGATGGTCGTATCCTTACCATCTTTGACTTTGATCGTTTGTGTTTCTAGCGCTAGATCCTCCCAGTGGTCTTTGAACCAGACTTGGTTGGGATTATCGGGATTGACACGTTCACGGTAGAAGTGTGTATCGTCATTGAGAAACATAGTCAAGCCGACGGCATGATGTTTATTGTGCCCAATTGGCGCAAAAGGGTATCCAGCCAAATGGTAGCCATACCAACTAAAGTCCGGAGTTTCGAGATGCGCCTCAAACCAAACGGAGGGCTGTCCATAGCCAATGTGGGGATCGTTAGCGAAGAGCACTGAACCAGAAGCTGAACGTTCTGGGCCAATCACCCAACTATTGCTGCCTTGTAAGAGGGGCACTGGAAGCTTTTTCAACGCAGCCTGAACCTTGCTAGCAAAACTGGGCTCAGCACTGGCCATACTCGAATCTCGAAAAGAGTGAATACGCTGCGTCTCATCACGATAATCTAAATTGATATCTGCTAGATAGTCGGGACCGAAGCGTTGCGCGATGCGCTCTACCACCGGCTCTTGGGTCAAACCAGAGGCAAAGCCATAAGCCATAAATCCAGAAACATTGTAGAGGTCTACTAGGCTAAACGGCGTTTTTTCTATGCCCATGATCCCAAACTCTATGGGATCATCTCCCTGCTCCACAAAGGCATTGATCCCATCTAAATAGGCCTGAGCGGCGATTTGATAGGGCTCTGTGGTAGTAGCATGATATGTTTCGACGGACTGGTGAGCAATTTTTTCTAGTCCCACGGTGCGAAACAAAATATCCGTTTCAAGCAAATCGGGGCCGATTACCTCAGCGAGACGGCCACTAGCCGCGCGACGGATCATCTCCATCTGAAACAAACGCTCACTCGCATGCACAAAGCCAAGGGCATAGTAGGCGTCGCGTTCGTTGGATGCGTAAATATGAGGCACTCCAAAATCGTCGAACAATATTTCGGTCTCCGCCTCTAGACCTTGGAGGGAAAATTCGCCTTCATAATCGGGGCTATCTGATTGAATATAGTACCAAGCACCGAAGCCGCTAACAATTATCAAAAGCAGCAGTACCAATAAAAAAGCTCGTAATAGTTTCACAGGGAGGGGGTTTAGGTATAGGAAAGCGTCCGGCAATAAATATTTTTCAAGGAAATTAACAAAGCAGGGACGAAGAAAGTTTGTAGGTAATGATGCAAAAGACTTTTAGCAAAGCTGATATATTAGATTTGCCCAAGGAGTATCGCCGAAACCTAATCAATTCGGTGGGAGGCTTTAAAAGCCTAGCGCTAGTGGGGACGATTGACCGCGAAGGTCAAACCAATCTGTCCTTGATTAGCTCGATCATCCACGTGGGAGCCAACCCGCCATTATTGGGGATGTTGATGCGGCCTCATGTGGTGCCTCGACATACCATCGAAAATATAGAAGCAACGCACCATTTTACCATCAACCATGTACGGGAAGAAATTTATGAGCAAGCCCATCAGACGAGTGCTCGTTATCCCAAAGAGGTTTCAGAATTTGAGGCAACGGGTTTGACGGAGGAGTTTAGCAAAGCTCATCCCGCTCCCTATGTGCTTGAGTCCAGTGTCAGAATGGGCCTTAAGTTTGTAGAGAGGCATCAGATCATGGCCAATGCTACCCAGCTAATCATCGGAGAGATCATAGAACTGAGCGTTCCGAGTATCGGTCTCAAAGAAGATGGCTTTATCGATCTAGAAAGCCTAGGGACTTTGACTGTTTCGGGCCTAGATAGCTATCATAAGACCCAAACTTTGGGCAGGTTAGCCTACGCAAAAGCGGGTAGCAAACCGTAGTTCACTACCCGCTATGTATGAGATTTTTTTCTTTTATTTTGAAGAGGCGCTAAACTTGCCGTAGAGGAAAGTTCCTTCACTGCGCTGTCCCTGAGGACTTACGTATACGCCTTGGCCGTGTACTTTACCAGCGTTGAATTCGCCTTCGTAGGTACCGCCATCAGCATAAGCGTAGTTACCGTTGCCATGACGTTTGTCCATGTACCAATCCCCTTCGTAGCTACTGCCATCAGCATAATTGTAAGCACCACGTCCGTGCTTTTTGCCATTGAGCCAGTTACCAGTGTAGGTATCGCCATTGCTATAAGTCAAGGTTCCTTGACCGTTGTATTGTCCATTGAGAAATGAACCAGTGTAGGAAGAACCGCTGAGGGTTGTGATCGTGCCTTCACCTGTCATCTGTCCGTTGGTCCAGACGCCTTTGTATTTTACGCCTGAGGCGAACGCCATATCTCCGAAACCAGACTTACGACCATTTTGCCATTCACCTTCATAGACATCGCCATTGCGATATTCCATGCGGCCTTGTCCATGACGTTTGTTATTGACAAAACCACCGGTGTAAAAGTCTCCGTTAGGATAATGATAAGTGGCAGTACCAGCAACTCGACCATTGGTCCACTTACCTTTGATGTTAGTGCCGTTGGGATAGCTTAGTGTGCCTTCACCATTTTGCTGGTCTTCTGACCAATTGCCTTTATACTTGCTACCGTTGGCAAATGTATAAGTGCCAAAACCATCCATGAGGCCTTTGACAAATTCACCTACGTAGACATCTTCGTTACGATAAGAGTAAGTACCCTGTCCGTGCATTTCGTCGTTTTTCCATTCACCGACGTAAGCATCACCATTGTACATGCGATATTCTCCCATGCCATGCCTTTTGGCATTTTTCCAGTCGCCTTTATAGACGTCACCATTGGGATAGGTGTAGGTTCCGCGACCGGAGTCACAATCACCACGGGCACATTGGGCATTAACAGAAAGGACAGAAAACAAGAGGGCGAGGAGCGGAATTACAAATCTCATTAGTGTCATAATGGCAAGGAGTAAAAAAACTCTGAACCAAAAGTAATCGCTGATCGTCTTATATTAAGCACAGATCCTGCCAAAAATCTTACATAACTAAGATTTTTTCAGTTTGGTGCTTGGAAAGATGTTTTTTTTGTTCGTATCGATCAGGCAATTAAAATGTTTGGCCGAACGAAATATAGTTAGAATGATTAGTTAAAAAAAGTTGTCTATCAAGCCTTTAGCCACAAAAAATATTCGAAAACATGGACCAAAGTACAATTATCCAACTATATAAGGAGTACGTTTTAAGTCATAAAAAAAGACCTAGCTCTGTTTATACTTTTATGCAAGAACAAGGCGAAGAGGAAAAATCTTTCTACCTACATTTTGCGTCATTTAGTGCATTAGAGCAGCAATTGTTTTATTCTTACTTCGAAAATACGATTTCTCGCCTTGCTGGTTCAGAGGAATATCAAGAATATGATAGCCTGCAAAAGATCCTCGCCTTTTTCTACACTTGGTTGGAGGTAATGCAAGGCGAAAGAAGTTTGGTAAAGTTCATGCATCAAAAGGCAAATTATTCTTTATTCCAATTGACGCCGGCCTATATGGAGACGACGGTCGAGCCCTTTCAAGAGCATATCCGCAAATTGCTCAAGTATGGTATGGATGATGGGCAGGTTGCCGATCGCTTTTTTGTCACCCGCTACTACAAGCAAGGCTTCTGGGCACAGGCACGTTTGATCCTCAATTATTGGCTCAAAGACAATAGCCCCAATTTTGAAAAAACGGATGCGATGGTCGAAAAGACCCTGCGTCTCGCCTTTGATGTGATCGAGCCCAATACCTTGGATTCGGGTTTTGATCTGGTGCGTTTTCTATGGCGTAAGTAGTAAGCAACTAGAGAGTGGTCTTGAGGCTTACCGCTTCGCGGAACGATTCTCTCGAGGCGGCACAATCTTTTTGCCGCTACAAATGCGATTGGGGAATCGTTCCGCGCAGCGGCAGTAAAAACAAAGAGCCTAAGGTAGCCTTACAAAAACTGCCTCTTGCCCCATGCCCGTTGACTGGCCCATTAGTCGTTTACGACCTTGTTTTTTAAGGATTTTGACTTGATCGTTGATAATCCTAGTCGCACAGGCGTTTTCTAAAAGGCTGGGATCGAAGGTCAATCGGTCAAAAGTCAAAACCGCAGATGGAGAAAAGCTGAGGTGAGTCCTGTCGATAAATTCGATTGCGAAAAATTTAGAAGCTTCAATCTCTGCTTTGGGCAATTTGGTCCGTCCTCGCCAAAGAGAATAGGTTCTGCGCTTTCCTGCGCTAGATAAGATCACCCTTCCCGCAGGGAAAGGATAATTTTCATAGCCTTTAAAGTAGACTGCGATACTATCCAGAGCTTGATCATTGGTGGAGACCCTAAGCCCGCTAAAAGCTTCCAAAGGATCAAAATTAAGGATATAGCTTCCCTCCTGA
>JBCAWW010000282.1:0-7055 GCA_038534415.1 Bacteroidota bacterium
CCAGTGTTTACCAGCAGGAGGATAGAGATTGCGTTGGGCAAATTGAGGCTTAAATGGGTCCCAGCGGATGGGAGAGTGAATATCTTTTACTTGATTCTACATTTTCAAGCCATTAAGGGCATCTCGGTTGAGGTACATTATGAGATTTATGACAATCTACCCCTAATGAGTAAGTGGCTCGTAGTCCATAATCAAAGCGAAGCCAATGTGCGGCTCAATACTTTTGTCAGTGAAATACTTGCCGTAGTTGAAGCCGAAACTAGCGTCGAGGCTATGGAGGACTTTGCTTTGCCCAATATTCATATTGAAAGTGATTATGCCTTTCATGCCATGAGTGCTAAGCATGCCAACCAAACCGCTAATTGGGTACCCGATCCGCAATATCATACTCAAGTCAATTATCCGCGCATGACTCCCAATCTATTGGAGTGTCGCCCTCCCCTAGGACCCGAAATTGATATCGCACCCGGTGATAGCTTAGAGACTTTTCATACCTATCAGCTCTTCTACGATAGTCATGACAAAGAGCGTAAAGGATTAAGCTTACGCAAAATGTACCGTCGGATTGCACCTTGGGCGACAGAAAACCCCATCTTCATGCACTTGACCTCGACAGATCCTGCAGTAGTCAAAACTGCCATCGATCAATGCAAAGCCACAGGCTACGAAATGGTCATCCTCAGTTTTGGCAGTGGTCTCAATATGGAGGACCTGAGCAAAGAAAACTTAGATAAGTTCAAAGGATTGGCGGACTACGCTCACGCCAACGGAATCAAATTGGGCGGCTACTCTTTACTTTCCAGTCGCAGTATCAGTCCAGAACATGATGTAATCAATCCAGAGACAGGCGTTCCAGGAGGGGTAATCCACAACAACGCCCCCTGCCTCGGTAGCGAATGGGGCATCGCCTATTTAGAAAAACTCAAACAGTTTTTCACTTATACTGGCTTTGATTTGCTCGAACACGATGGTTCCTACCCTGGTCATATATGCGCATCTACCACCCATCCAGGGCATAGAGATGTGCATGATAGCCAGTGGACGCAATGGCGGCAGATTACTGATTTTTATCGATGGCTTCGCGCCAGAGGAATCTACATGAACATCCCTGATTGGTATTTTCTCTCTGGCTCAAACAAAGTAGCCCTAGGCTATAGAGAAGTCAATTGGTCGCTGCCTCGCGAACGCCAGATTATCCTAGGCCGTCAAAATATCTATGATGGTACCTACTACAAAACCCCCAGTATGGGTTGGACCTTTGTGCCTTTGGTAGAGTATCATGGTGGCGGAGCCGCAGCTACCCTAGAACCCCTGCGGGAGCACCTTGCCGATTATCAGGCCCATATGGCACAAAACTATCTCATGGGTGTACAGGCTTGCTATCGCGGACCAAGGCTCTATGATAGTCCCGAAACTTTTGAGGCGGTCAAAAGTCAAATCAAGCTTTACAAAGATTATCGCGATATCCTCAATGCAGACATTATTCACATCCGTAGAGCTGATGGACGGGATTTGGACGCGATGATGCATGCCGATCCTTCGCCTTCGAGTAAGTATCATGGCTTTTTGGTAGTGTTCAATCCAACTGACAAAACCATCAGTAAAGAGATGAAGCTTCCACTGTATTATACCGGCCTTGCCGAACGCGCACATTTCCACGAGCAGGGTATCAAGGCCAGCACATTGCCCTTGGCTAGAGACTATAGCGTTCGACTGCAAGTCTCTATCCCCCCTCACTCCTACAAATGGTGGACCATTGAGTAGGCAGTAAAAAACAGGGATTGCTCAATCGCTTGTTCTCAAGTGAAAGTAATAAGACTGAATTAGCCCGGTCAACATTATTTTTTCTCCTCTTCTGGCGGTGGGAAGGATCGAATCCGACTGTAGCGAGGATAGCTCTCAAAAATATCGCCATTGCCAATAGCTCGAGGGTCTCCGGTCTCTTTTAGGTAGCCCATGAGGCTTTGCTGTAAGGAATCCAAGGTCCAGTGATAAGCAGGACGCGCAGACAGATCAAAGATGCTAACGGGATCTTCTTTCAAATCAAAGAGTTCCCATTCTGGGCGTTTGCCGACGGCAGCTTCAAAAAACAGCGCTACCGAGTCTTCTTCTCGATGAGCGATCATATAATCCAGGGTCGGGCAGGCATCAATGTCGTGATAGCCCCCCCAATGCATAGGCCCTAATAATTGGGCTTCGACCTGCACCTCTGAGGGATAATTGCCAACGCCATATTTTTGCGGTGCGCCAGCAGGCCAACGATCAGGCTTAGGATTCCAGATCAGCAAAAACTCATTGGTACGCATCGCTCGCTGCGGATAAGTACGATTGAGATAGCGGGAAGAGGAGTGGCGTTCGCGGGAGGCAAAAACCTGTTTACGCGTGTTAGGAGGCTCTTTTTGTAGCAATAAGGGCATCAAACTACGGCCACTCATAGGGTGCTCCTTCGGAGAACGCCCCCCCACAAGCTCTACCAAAGTAGGCGCAATATCAGTAAAGCTAATCAGGGCATCGCTTGTCTGCCCGCCCGCAATACCATCTGCCCAGCGCATCGCCATCGGTACGTGAAAACCATATTCATATACATTGGCTTTCGCGCGCGGAAATGCCATACCATTGTCGGAAGTAACGATGATGAGGGTATTATCAAGTTCTTCTAAATCCTCTAGCAAGCGTATCATATAGCCCAACTGCTGATCGGCCCATTCGATCTCTTGGTAGTAATCGAGTAGGTCCTGCTTGACCGAATCTACAACTGGCAAAAAGCCCGGTACGTCTACATTTTGTAGTTTTTTGTTTTTTGCGCCTTGCCATTGGAAGCGACGATGAGGTTCATGGGTGCCTGCCCAAAAGCAAAAGGCTTGCCCTTCGTCTCGCTCCGACAAAAAGCGCGCAAAATTACCGGCATAGTCATTATCAGAAATCCCCTCAGGGCTTTCTAACTTCAGCTGATTGTAAGCAGGACCCGCGGGATTGTGCTTGCGATTGGACTTCTCCCAATTGCCCGGCCCCCAGCCCTTACCAGTATAACCAATATGATACCCCTCCTCGGCCAATATTTCCGGATAGGTTTGATAGTAGCTGGGAAAGTCACTGGCATGGGTCCCCGCTTGCTCCAATTGCCAGCAATTGCGGCCCGTCAGCAAAGCGGCTCGAGAAGGACTACAGCCCGGTGAAGCAGCAAAAGCCTGTCGAAACCAGATCCCTTCACTCGCCACTCGATCAAAATTGGGAGTTGAGAGTTCGGCGCAGCCGGTCAATGAAACATGCGCAAAGGACTGATCGTCTGTGATAAACACTAAAATATTGGGTCGACTAGGTAAATCACCTGTCGACTGACACGCCATCGGGAGCAATAAGAGTAAGGCCAAATATCGTCTCATCATTGCAAGTCTCGCAGCAAAAAGCGTCGGCTAAATATGGTTTCGTTGTCGATATTGATGATCCGATAGGTAAAGCTGGGCTCGGGGGTGTCGGTTTCAAAATCCAGCATCCCAAAGGAACATTTGTCATTATAGCCAAATATGGACTCAGGCATGATTTGATGCACGTGCACATTGGTCAGCCTGGAACTCATCATTTCATACAAAGGATACGCATTTTTTCGCTTAATTTCCCATAAATCTGAACGATGCCGGTCTGCAGCAAGCAATAATACCCCTTCAATTTGATTTTGAGTCAAAAAGTCAAAAAGTTGCTCACGTTCGGCAGCATGTCCATCCCAAGTATCTAGACTACCGGGCTTCGTATTAGGTGCCATAGGAACTGAAGAGCAGATCACTTTAAAACTAGCTTTAGATGCGAGCAGTGCCTCTTTAAGCCATTTTTTTTGGACTTCTCCGAGCATAGAAGCCCCGCTTTGTTTGGGATCTTCTCGGTAGTAACGGGTGTCAAGCATAAAGAAATCCACATCTCCCCTCGAAAACTGATAATAACAGCCCGGGGCCGTTTCTCCCTGACCATAAGCAGGATTGGCCCATTGTTGCTCATAAAGCCGCCAAACATCTTTTTTCCAGTATGGAGCATCCACTTCTTCGCCCCCTCGGGCGTCGTTGTAGGTAAAATCATGATCATCCCAAATAGTATAAGTCGGCACTTGACTGACCAAGCGCTGCCATTCAGGACGATGTTGGCGACGGCTATAGCAATATTGTTGGGTAGCGGGCCGCTCTGGATGATCGATATAGACATTATCACCTAATAGCAGCATGAGATCAGCTTTGTTGGCAAGAATGGTATCCCACATCCGTTCTTTCCAAGGCGTATAACCAGCACCGCCACCAAAGGCGAGACTAAAGTTTGTAGTCTGGCCTTGCCGAACGCTTGTCCGGAAGTGATAAGGCTCACCGATGCCTAGTTTGCGCTCGCCAAGGCGGATTTCGTACTGGTAGTTGGTTTCTGCTTTCAAGCCCTCAAGCTGAAAGAGATAAACGTTCCCGGAGGGAAAATCCGTCTCCTTCTCCGCAGCAAAACTTTGCTCTTCTCCCCCTTCAAACACATAAATCATGGGAGTTTCCTCTCCCCAAAGCTTGAGTCGAATCTTTAGGTTGTTGGCCCCCAAATCTCCCAGCAAAGGTCCATTGAGGATGGGAGAATATGCATGCTGTGTCAGCCAATTTTGAAACTCATCTCTCGACCAAAAAGGATCCCACAATATCGGTGAAGCAGACAAAAATCGTTCTATCGACATCCCTAGAGCAAGGGCTTTTTCCATTGACATGATCGCTTCCTCCGCTCGGTTGCGACGGGCAAACCATAGTGCTTCCGCATAATGCGCCTCCACGTCATTTGGGTTTTGGATCAAAAAGGTATCCAAAAACTGCCGCGCATTGAGCATATAGCCGGCTTCGATCTCCGCGATGGTTTCGCGCATCAGGCGCTTATACTGCTTGTCGCGACGGGCACGAGTAAGACTTTGTTTGAACTCAATTTTGTTGAAAGGAGGAGCTATATGGCCCTCCCCTACTAAAGTATGCCGCAGTGTGCTATCTATCGCTGGGCCCCAAAGTACTTTCTCCGCATCTAGATTGACAAAACCCGGTAGAGAGATGCGTTTTTGATCGTGGGTTAGGGCTTGCTGCAAAACTGTCTTCCCCTGCCATTGGTACAAATAACGCTGATTTTGGTCAATGAGGTACGTCTGATTGTGCGCTGGGACATGATACAAATAGGTCCCTGCCGTAGTAATGGCCAGAATCGGGCGGGATTTGCAGGCCAAAAGTAGCAGTCCTAAGCATAGGAGATATAGGGGGTTTGCTTTCATCCTTAATCAGTAAAATGAGCAAAGTATTTAGTACAAAATAGTCCGAGGGAAGCGTTCTGCGAGGCAGAAAACAGCCCATAAATCGCTCCATTTGACGCAAATGTGAGCTCGCTTGGCAAACTACTGCAATACTCAGTTTGCAGGCATTGGTTCTAGGCCCCACGCCTGATTGGGCTGACTGCCCATCTCCAATATTAGCTTGCCGCCCTTTATCAAATCCTCATGCATAATAAACGCTTGATCCCAGGCTGCATTTCGCCAAGTAGCTGATTGAATGTAGCGATTTTCTAGACTGAGGTTTTGGGTTTCAATACTAAAGCTTTTGCCCGGATAATAAGCGGGATTGAGTTGAAAGGTGATCTTGTCGAAAAGTGGACCACTAAACTCATAATAGGGCTCCGCTGAGCAGCCTCCCTTCATGGAAAAGACCCCTGTTTTGAGCAATACCGACAAAGCTCCCATCAAACCTTGGTCCTCGTCGCCAAAATAACCGTGATCAGGATCAGCCCCACTGTAGGTTCGTTCGATCACTTCGCGGGTCCAATATTGTGTCAGCCAGGGTGCGCCCACATAATTAAAGATATGGGCTGTTTGCATCGAAGGCTGGTTGCCATAATTTAGGTAATTGTCTCGTTCCTTTTCGCTAGGGTTGACAAAATCATGTTCTCGGGCGAGCTCAAAAGAGTGATTGAGTTTTTCGATCAATGCTTGTTTTCCGCCCATAAGCTCCGCTAATCCCGGCAAATCATGCGGCACAAACCAAGTCGAAGCTGCTGCCGTAGCCTCCACCCAACCATCATCATACTTGAGCGGATCATAGGGCTCTAACCATTCATCTTTTAGGGTTTTGGGACGCATCCAGCCAACCTCTGAGTCATATAGATTGCGGTAGTTTTGACTACGAGCCAAAAACATCTCGTGGTCTTCCGTTTTGTCCATCGCTAAAGCAAGTTGAGCCATGGTCCAATCTTGATAAGCATTTTCAAGGGTTTGGCCGCCCCCATCTTCGTGGAAGCCTCCTTTCAATCGCTTGGGCAAAGGATAAGGCACGTAACCACGTTCGATATAGTATTCGAGTCCGCCGCCCAATTCCGTTTCATGCTCATAACCCGCCCGGCCCATAATCCCGCCTGGCATATGGTTTTTACGCAAAGCGGTATAGGCCTCCTCCCAATCGATTTTGCCTATAATGCCTTTTTGGTAAGCACTGACAAAAAATGGAGTGGAAGAGGCACCCGTCATCACATAAGTATAATTTCCTCCAGAAGGACCACGAGGGATCAATCCCCCATCGCGATACATCATGAGCATCGATTGGCAAAACTCTTCGGTGATCTCAGGGTATACAAGGTGCCAAAGCGTATTGAGCGTCCACTGAGCGCCCCAGTACGAGTCGGAGTTGTAGTGTTTGTATTCCGGCTTGCCGAACGCATCCAATGGAATCTGCCCGATGCGCTTTTCGGGACCTGTCATATCACAGTACTTACCATTTGCATCGGAAATGATACGACGACCTTGTAAAGCATGCCAGAGGTCTGTGTAAAAGCGGCGCTTTTGATCAGCTGTACCGCCTTCTACTTCAATGCGAGATAGATAATTGTTCCACTCTGTCTGCGAATCCTCTACTACTTGATCAAAGTCCCAATGGTCCAACTCTGCTTGCAAGTTGAGGCGTGCTTGCTCGATGGAAACATATGAAGGTGGGAATTTCTTATGTTTGTCTTTTTGTATTCTGACACGTATCTTCCTTTTTTATTCCGTGATTATTTTAATATTCACCTTCTTCTCTCTG
>JBCAWW010000283.1:0-7025 GCA_038534415.1 Bacteroidota bacterium
AGCGAGGCCGATAAACAGCAAACTAAATATAATTTTCTTAGACATGATTTTGTGTTTAGGGAGTGATTAGGGCTGGATAATGAGTTTTTGGGTGTAGCGAACTTGGGTGCCTTCGGTGATCTGCACTTGGTACAAACCGGTGCTGAGGCTACGATCGATTTGAAAGCTATTACCGCCCGAAATCACTTTTTGGTAGACTGTGCGTCCCTGCAAATCGATCAGCTGTAGGTCGTATTGCTTACCGTTTTCCATCCCTTCACACTGCATAGGAGCATAGGCGCGATAAGGATTGGTGATCTGGCAACTCATCATGGGCAAATCATCGGCTATGGCCGTGGTCGAACGCTCAGACCAAAAGTGCTCGCACTGACGGGTTTCATTTTGATTGACCCAATCGCTACTACTCATATCCCAACTTTGTTTGTTCACTTCTTGGACTAGATTTTGGTCGCTATCGTAGGCCGCTACAGCGCGGAACGCTTGGTTCCAGCTCATAGAGCCGCTATCATAAGTTTCCATGATGTCTTGGCGAGCCTGTGGCCCATTTTGAAACATTTGACGACCGCTAAAAACCCAAGCCCCATTTTGCCAAGTTTCTTTGGCCCAACCAGTCCAGATGCCTTTGTTGGTATATTGAAACTGCTCCTTAAATTCATTTTCCCAGACCGCAAGGATCGGATCATAGTTTTGGCGCGTTAGTTCCTCTAAGAGGCCATCTTGGTCATAGCTATAACTTTCTCGTACTACCCCTTCAAAGTTTCCACCTCCGACGTAATTTTCGAGTCTGTAAGTATCCCAATCAAAACCAAAATTGCTATAGGTAGCGACTTCGCGACCTACGGTATCCCAAGTACCCACTTCAGAGGCTAACTCAAGGATTTCGGTATAGAAACCAAATTCATTATAGGTGATCAACTTACGATTTGCCGGAATCCAGCTGACGTTCCAATATTCGGTTAATATTTCGCTGAGGAGGGTCGAATCATAAGAGCGAGTCTCGCGGCTAAGGTTCAACCATTGCCCGTTTCCGTCGATTTCTCTCTGTTTATACTCACTTACTTGCCCGTCGCTATTGTATTGGGTGCTTTCTTCATAGTCGTCGACCCAAGCGTTGCTCATCGCATCCCAAAGCTGGTATAAGTAAGCTGTCTGACGGCCCGCAGCATCGTAAGTATAAAGCTTGCGACTAAAGTTATCGTAATTACCTCCGGCTTGTTTTTCCCGAAAGAGCTGTTCCGTCAACCTAAGGTCCGAATCATAGGTATTGGAGATTTTGAAGCGAGCTTCAAATTGAGAGGTACCTACTGTGCCATCGCTACAGACTGAGGAGTCTAGTACAAAATTATTTGAGCCAGGCTGCCCAAAAGCATTGCGTAGATAGGTGGCGCTCCAGAGGTAGGGCGGTTGTTGAGCGTGCTGCGCCACCACAAAGGGGCGTAATTCGTTGAGACGAAAATCGCTGCCTTCTCTGCCTTCTCCGGGACTGGTTTGTGCCATTAGTCCGCCATAAGCAAAGCACATCAGCCAAGCGAAGAGGCCAATACTCGTTCGTTTTAGGGTGTAGATAGTTCTGGTTCGTAGCATATTTAGCTGTTATTTAAAGTGATCACAACTTAGTTCTCTAAGGGCGTGAAAACGTAACCTGATTCTGATTTGTATTTTCTCATTAGTCCTCTAGGCCTAATTTTTATTTGGCTATTAGCGAAAGAGGGGAATTTCGTAATGGTTTCGTATAGTTTTTTTCTCATCTTTAGGCTCCAAAAAACTACCAAAAAACGTAGTTTCTGTAGTTATGCGACGATTACTTTCTCTTTTAAGCTTGGCCTTTTTTGTACAAATTGGCCTCTTCGCCCAATCTGCGGATACCATCGTAGTGCAGACCTTTAGCTTTGCTGATCCGAGTCCTATTGGCTTTAGTGCCCCTTATCGGGGAACGTTTGACTTTCCCGATACCACGGAAAAGTTTGCCAAAGTACTCATGTCCTACACCCTAAAGTGTGATCCGGCGACGGCTCAAGACGGTTTTGAATGTGGGGAGTGGGATTATCTAACCTACACCTATGTGTATGACTCCACGGCTTGGTTTGACTCGACCTTTAGGACTCATCCCAACTTTCAGATTGGGGGTACGACTCCCGATTCTATTCGCTTGAACGATAGTCCAAATTATGAATTTTATCACAACTGGCAATACCGAGCGCTCGTTAGTGACACCAACAGTATTGCAATAGCGCCAGTCGGCAACGGCACCAATGCGAGCAGCCAACCTTTTAACGGTAGTGCAGCCCTTAGCCGTACCCAATATCTCTGGCGTGCCGCCGAATTGAGCAGTGCCGGCCTCAACGCCGGATTGATCAATGGCTTGCAAATGGATTTGAGCGCCTTTGGTAGTGAATTGGGGTACTTTAGTATTCGTCTCAAACATACAGCCTTAGATTCGCTGAGTCCTGAAAGTTATGAAGCCGATGGCTTCCAAACCGTTTATAGCTATAACCTAGACCTCGCCAATGTGCCTATTGGTTGGCAGTCATTTGTATTTACCAATCCTTTTAATTGGGATGGGACCTCCAATCTAGTTGTAGAGCTCACGCATGAAAATGCTCCCAATGGAAGCGATGCTCAGGTATTTGCGGAGACTCCAAGCTTTGACGCGGGTATCTTCACTGCTGGCAATGAACACTTCTTATCGTTCCGGGGACCGGACTACGTAAAAGTAGATCCCAGCAATTTCTCTCCCCTGATCAATGATGAAATTACAGTCTCATGCTGGGTCTATGGCGATCCTAATGTGCAACCTCAAAGCGACAACCTCTTTGAAGCACGTGATGCTAATAACCGTCGTGTATTCAGTGTGCACCTGCCTTGGGGTAATGGCCAAGTCTACTGGGATGCGGGCAATAGCGGTACTGGAAACTATGATCGTATCAATAAGGTAGCTGATCCCAATGTATTTGCGGGCAGCTGGCACCACTGGGCATTTACCAAAAGTGCACTCACTGGAGAAATGCACATCTATATCGATGGCCAATTATGGCATAGCGGTGTCGGCAAAACCCGTACGATGGGCGGGATTACGGGCTTCAACATAGGGAGCAACCGTAATGATATCAGCAATTACGATGGTTATATCGATGAATTTCGAGTGTGGAATACTGCCTTGGATGGAGCCACTATCCAAGAATGGATGCTTCGCTCTGTAGACAACAGCCACCCACAATACAGCAATTTGGTGTCATACTTCCCGTTCGACGAAGGCGAAGGCACCCAACTAACTGATCAAACTAGCTTACAAAATCTCGCCGAAATCAAAGGGTTTCCCGATTGGCGATCTCCCCTACCGGAGCATTTGGACCGCAACTGGCAAACCACCAGCCTACGTCCCAATGTACGCTTTGACCAGAGTGATTATGTATTTACTCTTGACTCAATGCTGGTAGTTGATTCGGTCGCTCTGATGCCCTCAGAGATATTGCTCTACGGCAATGATGCCAATGGTAATTTGGTATTTGATGGAGCCTCCAATCACCCCAGTACGCCAACCGATACTTTGCTTGCTTGGGAAGCAGGAGGTTATAATTATGTTTATGACCGCCAAACAGGCGCCAAACTGGACTCCATGCTCCAGACTTTTAAGGAAACCCTCTATCGTGACGATATCCAATATTATTCCAATGTCGTCCGTTATGAGATAGGTCGGTACATTACCCCTTACGGTATTGGGCTAGATTTAGGCCCCGAGGGTAAGAACTGGTACTTCGACATTACCGATTACGCACCTCTGCTACATGACGCGGTCCGCCTACAAGCGGGCAATAACCAAGAGTTACTTGATCTTAAGTTTATTATGATCAAGGGTACTCCCCCTCGCGATGTACGCAAAATTGAAAACTTATGGAACGGTAGCTTTTCCTATGCTTCCTTGGTAGATGATACCCGCGGCGCGGCGGTTCCTAAGCAGCTTGATCCTGAAGGCTCAATGTTTCAGGTCAAAACACGAACTAGTGGACATGGCTTTGGTGGCTCGACTAATTGCGCAGAGTTTTGTCCCCGCAATCATTATCTCAATATCAACGGTAATCGAGAATATACTTGGTATCTCTGGAATGAGTGTTCGGATAACTTTATCTACCCACAAGGGGGGACTTGGATCTATGACCGCGCAGGTTGGTGTCCAGGAGCCAAAGTGAGCACTTATGAGCATGAGTTGACGGATCGATTTGATCCAGGAGACTCTGTCCAAATCGACTATGATGTTCAGGTCAATGGTCAACCCGAGGGCAATTATGTCCTAGAAGCGCAGCTATTTACTTATGATGCGCCAAACTTTGGCCGAGAGATAGAGATCAGTGAAATCGTTGCGCCAAGCGACAAAGATGAATTTAGTCGTCTCAATCCCGTTTGTGATAATCCGACGATCAAAGTGCGCAATTTGGGTGCAGACACTGTCCGCACCATCAAATTTAAGTATGGGGTCGAAAATGGCTTCACGCCTTGTTGGTATGTTTGGGAAGGTACACTCAACTTCCTTGAAGAACGCGAAATCGACCTGCCCCGCTTCAACTGGACCGGCTTAGACCAAAGTAATCCACAATTTTATGTTGAGATACTAGAGGTCAATGGTCAAGTTGATGATGAACGTACTAGCAACAACCGCCTCCAAACTGCCTTTGAAATCGTACCGGAGTATCTGCCAAAGGCGATTATAGAGGTTCAGACCAATAATGCTGGTTTTGAAAACTCTTACCGAATCTATGATAAGGACGGTAATGTGGTCAAAATTCAACTGGGTTTTGGCAATAACTTTAATTACCGAGATACGCTCAATCTACCTGAAGGCTGCTATACTTTCCACTTTTTGGATACAGGCCAAGACGGGATTGATTGGTGGGCCAACAATGACGGCTCTGGTTTTGTCCGGATCATCAATCCAAACGGCGGCTTTCACAAGCTATTTGAAGCGGATTATGGCAAAGACATCTGGCATCAGTTTACCATCGGCTATCAGCAAGGTGTCGAGATCCCTGATGTACAGTGTGACGAGCGTGTCAGCAATGAAGAAGAACGAGAAGACTTTAATGCTATCTACGTATATCCCAACCCCAATAAGGGCAGCTTCAAACTTGACGTGTCACTATGGCAAAGCAGTGAGCTTGAAGTTAGCGTGGTAAATTCACTGGGTAAGCAAGTTTATCAGGTCCGCTATCCGCGAACGCTCTCACAAGTCTACGATTTGGACTTGGGACTTAGCGCCGGGGTATATTTTGTTAAGATCAATACTACTAACTCGCAATACATACGCTCTATAGTGGTCCAGTAGAGAGACGACCACTCAACCTAACCTCTTTCATTATGAAACTCAAAGGAAGTGTAAAGTTCGCCAAAGGGCAGAACGATTTCCACCTGACCCTAAAAAGAAGGGTGGATCAGTACTTTAAAGACAATAACATTAGTAAACATGCCAATACGCAAATGGTAATCAAGACCATTTGTATGCTTGCTGGTTTTTTTCTCCCCTTTATATTTGTCCTTACGGTCCCCATGTCATGGGGCATGGTAATGCTGATGTATGTTTTGATCGGTATCGCTACCGCTGGAATCGGGATGAGCGTCATGCACGATGCCAATCACGGAGCCTACTCAAGCAATAAAAACATCAACAAATTTGTAGCCTATAGCCTCAACCTAGTAGGCGGCATGAGCCACAACTGGAAATTGCAACACAACATCCTGCACCATACCTATACCAATATTGCAGATTTAGATGAAGATATCGATCCCAAAGGTGGCTTACGCTTTACGCCTCACCACGATCATCACAAGCGGCACCGCTTTCAATATCTTTATGCCTTTATTATTTATGGGCTTTCCACCTTTTACTGGATCTTAGCCAAGGATTTCGTGCAGTTTTATCGCTACAGCAAAAACGGTGTCAATCCTAATAACGCTAAAAAGAACCGCATCTTTTTCACCAAAATGGTGATCAATAAAGCCATTTATCTTTTTGTGATCGTCGGTTTGCCTATGCTCATCGTCGGCCTTCCATTTTGGTATGTAGCCATCTGCTTTTTTGTGATGCACTTTGTCGGCGGGTTTATTCTATCGGTGATTTTTCAAATGGCTCACAGCGTGGAGAATGCCGAGCATCCTTTACCAGATGCTAATGGTACCATGGAAAATAATTGGGCCATCCACCAGATGAAGACTACAGCAAACTTTGCTCGTCATAACAAAGTCCTCTCTTGGTATGTAGGTGGATTAAATTATCAGGTAGAGCATCACCTCTTCCCTAAGATTTGCCATGTCCATTATCCGGCACTTTCTCCCCTAGTCAAGCAGACTGCAGAGGAGTATGGCGTTCCCTATAACGACAATCCTACTTTTTGGATAGCTTTGAGCTCTCATATCCGGAGTCTCAAAAAAATGGGAGTAGTCGAAATGGACGAGCTCCTCGGATAACAGATTAGAGTTTCAGCTTTATCAAAAAACGATGGAATAAAGATTCTTTATTCCATCGTTTTTCTTTTGTCGGATTAGCAAATGTTTAGTTACGACTAAAGCCAAATACACCTGGAGAGAAAGTAGCATCTAGCCCCATACCGACCGCTGCTTGCTGCATTTCTGAAGGGACTTCCCCTAAAAACAAGAAGGGACCAGGCTGAGCTATTTGCAACAAAGAGGGAAAATGTGCTGCGGCAGTAGTAGACAAATGGTAGCCTAAGGCATCCGCATTTTCAAACAAATCTGTAACGACTAGCTTATTGGCGGCTTCGTCAAAATAACATTGTACTTCTAATGCGCCGGGCTCATTGGCTTTCATTTTGGCTTCTACATCGCGGTAGATAGCTTTCAACTCCTCTGACTTTCCGGGCATGGCAGTCCAATTATAGACGACAGTGATTTCTTGATTTTTCATGACAATTGATATTTAAAATGTTTTGTGATATGGATTGAAAATTGAAGTTTAGATTTAGGCGAGGCCAGTGCTCATATATTTCGCTAATGCAACTCTTAATGTATTTATGGTT